>NZ_JAUBQW010000063.1:0-34702 GCF_036701485.1 Microcoleus sp. Pol11C3
TCATGGACTCCGACAGTTTGAATCCATCTTTTTGGGATGGAAACTAGCTCAGAATCAACTTGTGTGTACACGGTAGGGCTGGAACCTGGGAACCAGTTAATACAAATGATTCAGGTTAGCTATAGAGGTTTTCCATAAGTCCTGTTGTTGTCACCCTTACGCACTATGGATTCATCTGATCCTTCTAAAAAACCTCGGTCTAAACCTTTACCGAGTCAGGCTACTTTGGCGAAGTTATTTCACTGGTTAAATATCATTAGTCTCGTGATGATGATTGGCAGTGGATTGCAAATTTACAACTCGAATCCGGTTTTTGGTGGGCGGGGAGGATGGCAATTCCCACCCATATTTTTGCTAGGCGGTTGGCTGGCTGGCGGCAGACATTGGCATTTCGCCGCCATGTGGTTGTTCGCACTCAATCTATTTTGGTACGGTGTCTATATTTTCATCACCCGCCGCTGGCAGCATCGTTTTCTCGGCTATAATGACCTGAAAGCTTTGCAGAATTCTCAGAATCAGAAACGCAAAAATTATTCGTGGCACCGCCTAGCTTACACAGCAATTATTCCGGTTTTGCTGCTAGCTTTAGTTAGCGGAATGGGAATGTATAAACCTGCTCAATTCCACTGGATTGTTGATTTATTCGGTAGTTGGCAGGCGCTGAGAGTCGTTCACTTTATATCGGTTCCTACTGTCATTATCTTTGCACTAATTCACTCTTGGCTGGGCCTCCAAGTAGGGGGTGTGCGCCTGATTAAGTCAATTTTTAGGTAGAGGTTTCTTAATGTTTCCAGACTCTCCTCGTTTGTGGCAGCGCCGCCAATTTCTCCAATTATCTGGACTTTCTAGCATTGGTTTACTTTTAGGTGGTTGCGGGTTAGTTCAATCTGATATAATCGGGAAGACCTTTGAACCTTTCAACCAAAGTGTTGAAGCTTTGTTGTTGAATCCTCAAAAACTCGTACCGGAATTTCCTGCAAGTGCGATCGAGCCAAATGCCTTAATTATCAATACCTTTGATTCTACTCCAAACATCGATCCAAAAGCTTTCCGTCTGATAATTGATGGTGAGGTAAATCGTCCCCTCAACCTCAGTCTAGAACAACTTCAGATTATGCCTTTGAGTGTAATGACAATTCGCCATGTTTGTGTGGAGGGTTGGGCTGCTATTGTGCAGTGGGGCGGGGTGCGGCTGCGGGATTTGGTGGCCCTTGCTAAACCCAAGGCAAATGCTCGCTACGTTTATTTTAAGTCTGCTGATGGCTATTACGAGAGTTGGGATATGCCTTCGGCGTTGCACCCGCAGACTTTGATGGTTTATCAGAAGAATGGTAATCCTCTGAGTGTTGAGAATGGTGCGCCTTTACGCCTCGCATCTCCAATTAAGCTGGGTTACAAACAGAGTAAGTGGGTAACTCGAATTACATTAGTTCCTGAATTGCTGCCTGAAAAGGGTTACTGGGAGGATCAAGGTTACGAGTGGTTTGGAGGGCTATAATAATGTGTTTGAGAAGCCTGAATTAGGCAGTATCCTTAGTTTTCAGAATTGGTATTAATTAGCAAGTGGATGATGTATCATGAATAAACGATTTTTTTTACAAGCTGGTGTAGCCACAGTAAGCATGGCATGGTTATCGTCCTGTTTGCCTGGAAAGTCAAATGTTATGGCTGCTGGTAATGGTGTTTTTGAAGTTACTAAAACTGAGGAAGAATGGCGCAAAATTTTGACTAAGGCACAGTTTGATGTGTTGCGAAAACACGGTACTGAACGCTCTCATACTAGCATTCTCGATAAGCAATACGGGAAGGGGATTTATGCGTGTGCTGGGTGTAATTTGCCAGTTTTTGCGTCGCAAACTAAATTTGATAGCGGTACTGGTTGGCCAAGTTTTTACGATCCTATCAAAGGGGCGATCGCCACATCGATCGATAATTCGTTGTTTGGGACTAGAATTGAGGTGCATTGCCGTCGCTGTGGCGGGCATTTGGGTCACGTATTTGATGATGGCCCTGCCCCTACTGGCAAACGCTACTGCATGAATGGTGTTGCTATGAAGTTTATTGCTGGCTGAGGTTCTTTCGCTGTGATAAAGAAACCGGGTTTCTGCGTAAATCTCGGTGAGGATGCTTAAATTCTCGTAGAAACCCGGTTTCTTGCACCGCGGGCTGTGGAATCCCATAATTATCGACGCGCCAAACCGCAGGTACACGCGGATTCGCGCGGATGGTATAGTGATTTTTGGGACGAAAGGGCGATCGAGGTTATGAATGAACGCTGAAGAACTTTTAGAAAAATACGCAGCAGGACAACGCGACTTTAAGAACGCACAGTTAAGTGGGATAGACCTCAAAGGTGCAGACTTGAGTGAAATAAACCTACTGAATGCAAATTTGTCTGGATCTGAGTTGAGTGAGGCAATCTTTACTGAGGCAAACCTCTATGGAGCAAACTTAAGTAGGGCTTACCTCAGCGGTGCTGATTTGAGTAAGGCAGACCTCAGTAATGCCAATTTGAGTAATACTAAGCTGGACAATGCAAATCTGAGTGATGCCAAATTAAACTCTGTATCGCTAGCTAAAGCCTCCTTGAAGGAAGCAGACTTAAGTAGAGCAAATCTGAGCTATTCAAATTTGACTAAGGCAAACTTGACAGGAGCAGAATTGAGTCAAGTAAAGTTAGAAGGTTCTAGCCTCCAAGATGCCAACTTTCATAAAGCCAAACTCCGAGGCGTTAATCTGTCTGCATTTAACTTATCAGGCGTTAATCTGGCTGAGGCTGATCTTACGGCAGCCGACTTCACAGGGACAAACTTAAAAAAAGCCTGTCTGGCAGGGACAAATCTCGAAAGAGCTGTGCTTGAAAAAGCAAATTTGATGACAGCCAATTTGGAGGGAGCCAACCTTAAAAAAGCAGACTTGACTGATGCTCAAACCTATAGCTGGAATATCGAAAATGCAGACTTCACTGATGCGATAATGCCAGATGGAGAACTCTACCAGCCAAAAACCTCCGATCAAGAAATTTCCAGCAAAGCAACCACTCAGCAACAATCCCAAAAAGTGATATCTATGACTCGCAAAATTATTCGTACTGACAAAGCACCCGCACCCGTGGGCCCTTACAATCAAGCGATCGCCGCAACGGGCACTATGCTGTTTGTAGCTGGTCAAATTGCGATCGACATTAGACTAAACGATATTGTCTACACCGACGATGTGGCAAAACAAACCGAACAAGTTATGGCAAATCTCGAAGCGATTCTCACAGAAGCCGGCGCGACTTGGTTGGATGTGGTAAAAACTACGGTTTTCCTCAAAGATATGAATGATTTTGCCGCTGTGAATGCGGTTTATGGGAAGTATTTTGATGCCGAAACTGCACCGGCGCGTGCTTGTGTGGAGGTTTCGCGTTTGCCGAAGGATGTGTTGGTAGAGATTGACTGTATTGCTGTTATTTAAACTCGGTTAGTCGATCGCCCGACAACCATATTTTAGGCCAACCGGCGCGTCAATGTTCTTGTAATTTGGGAACCTGAAGCTTCGGCAGTTCCTTCCACTCATGCTCAATGGGTGAGTAACGACAATAGCACACCGCTAAGCAGTCATACTCAGCATTCGGCATCTTGGGAGCGTACTCCTCTACGCGCGACACTTCCCAGTCTCCCCAGCGAACATGAGTGCTGATACCAGGGGATTTAGGCTCTGTACTCTCGGTAAATTGGGCAAAGTGTCGCAGGCGATCGCCCGTTTGAGGCAGAGGTTTGCTTGAGTAATCATAATGTTCTGCCAGGATACTTGTTAGAGCACCTGTATGGGAGAGCGATCGATCCTCCCATCCAGGGGAAGATAGCGATTCAGTCTTGAACACGATCAACCGTTTCGGCATTGATTATTCCTCCCTCTCATGTTCGGGTTCGTATTGACTTGGTGGAAATTCTGTCAACCCTTCAAAGATACCATCCACCTTCAATATCGGGTCATTTGTTTTTTGCCACCGCAGCAGTTCCCACCCCTGACGCTGCGCCATTTTTTCGCATTGTTCTGGATCGCTTGCACCGTGACGACTAATATTCTCGTCTGGATCGTAGCGGGGTGTTGATGTCATATCGATCGCCATTAATCAATATCTGTCAAAATCTTAGCGCGGAGATTCTAGGAATCGAAGGGTAAAGTGCGCGACTGTCTTAACTCCCACAGCCGATCGCAATTGATCTGTCGCTGTCGCGCACTCCACACCCAAATCAACCGGAAACAACCGGATTGAATCTCCTGAAGCAACGAGCAATTACCTTCTAGCAATTACCCATTACCACTGAGAAATCAGCAATTAGCAATTACCGTCCAAGCAATTACCAATTACCAACCCTAAACTATTTATTCAGCGCTTCGCGGGCGGCTACCGCTTCGTCGGGATGAATGTTCAAACGGGTCAAATTAATTCGACCTTTATTGTCAATTTCTCGCACTTTGACAATCACTTCATCGTTCACAGCTAACTCGTCTTCCACTTTCCCGACGCGGTAGTCCGCTAACTGGGAAATATGAATCATTCCTTCTTTTCCTGGCAGAATTTCCACAAAAGCGCCGATCGGAATAATTCGAGTTACGCGGCCGACATACACGTCTCCTGCATTCAACTTGCGCGTCATGCCTTGGACAATGTTGTAAGCCCGCTGAGCTTTTTCGCTGTCGTTGCCGGCAATTGTCACGGTTCCGTCGTCTTCGATGTCAATCTTGACACCGGTTTCTTCGGTGATGGCTTTGATCGTTTTACCACCAGGCCCAATTACCAAACCGATAAATTCTGGATCGATTTTCAGGGTTAGCAAACGCGGTGCAAACGGCGACATTTCCTTGCGGGGAGTGTCGATGGTTGCCAGCATTCTTTCTAAAATGTGCAGTCTCGCCGGTTTGGCTTGGCGGATGGCGGTGGCAATCACATCTAGGGGTAAACCTTTGATTTTCATGTCCATCTGCAAAGCAGTAATCCCGGTGTCGGTACCGGCTACTTTGAAGTCCATGTCGCCTAAAAAGTCTTCAATTGCCTGAATGTCAGTCAAAATTCGGACTTCATCGCCTTCTTTAATTAAGCCCATTGCCGCGCCGCTGACGGGTTGGGAAAGGGGAACGCCTGCATCCATTAATGCTAGCGTTGAGGCGCAAACTGAACCCATTGAGGTCGAACCGTCGGAAGAAAGGATTTCTGAAACTACGCGAATGACGTAGGGGAAATCTTCTTTGGATGGCAAAACGGGCAGTAAAGCGCGTTCTGCGAGGGCTCCGTGACCGATTTCTCGGCGTCCGGGCGATCGCATCGGCTTGGTTTCTCCTACCGAAAACGGCGGGAAATTGTAGTGATGCAGGTAGCGTTTGTCTTGCTGCGGGTGCAAGTCGTCTCCTAAGTCTTGGGCGTCGCCTGGGGTTCCCAGGGTAGCTGCGGACAAGACTTGAGTCAAGCCCCGATTAAACAACGCACAGCCGTGTACTCGCGACGGCAGCACGCCTACGCGACAAGAAACGGGTCGCACCTCGTCTAGCTTGCGGCCGTCTACACGGACGCCATCTTCGAGGATTTGCTTCCGCATCATTTTTTTGGTAACGTCTTTGAAAACGTTGCCGATCGTTTTGGTGTTGGCGGTGGCGGCTAGTTTTACCGGATCGTCTTCGGCAAGTTCGGCGATCGCAGATTCGACTGCATTTGCCTTAACTTCGTCCAAAGCTGCATTCCGTATTGTTTTGTCTTTTTCAAATCTTGACAAAATGATGCGGATGGGTTCTTGGGCGCGATCGCGAATAAAGTTTTCTAGGGCCGAATCTTGCGATGGCCGTTCCTCTACCACCAAATCGATCCCCAATTCCGCCATAATTTCGCGCTGGGCTTGAATCAAGTCACAGGCTGCTTCATAGCCGAAGTCGATCGCCTCGATGATATCCTGTTCCGGCAATTGGTTAGCGCTGGCTTCCACCATGATTACTCCATCAGGAGAACCGGCTACCACGAGATCCAACTCGCCTTCTTTGATTTCGCTGTAGGTGGGGTTGATGATGAAATCGTCCCCTACCAAACCGACTCGTACCGCGGCCATCGGCCCGTAAAACGGCATTTTCGCCAGTAGAATCGCTACGGAAGCGCCCGTTACCGCCAAAACGTCCGGTGGCACTTGTTCGTCCATCGAAACCGTTGTTGCTACAACTTGGATGTCATCTCGCAGCCAGCTTGGAAATAGCGGACGCAGCGGTCGATCGATCAAACGGCCAGTCAAAGTCACTTTTTCTGGGGGACGCCCTTCCCTTCGCAAAAATCCACCGGGAATTTTACCGCCAGCGTAGAGTCTCTCTTCGTAATCCACCAACAAGGGCAGGAAATCAATTCCTTCTCTCCCCTGCGATCGAGTCGCTGTAACTAAAACCGCCGTGTCACCCGACTGAATCAAAACTGCACCGCCTGCTTGAGGCGCTAGTAAACCAATCTTCAGTCTAATATCCCGTCCATCGAAGGATATTGACTTGTCTATCTCTACCATGTAGCACTGCTTCCTTATCTACCACATTCTTTCTCTGTCGGGATCGTAACATTACCACAGGATGTTTGAGAGTCCGACGCCAAAAGAGAGAGAGAATCGGCGGGCGATCGACTGTCTGCGCCTCGATTGTAAGCATTTATACTCTAGAATTATTTTTTGCACTCCGGGGTTGATTCTCCGGTCGATCGTCCGCTAAACGCCTTCCATAGATGGTACGATCAATTTTCGTTTGGGAATTGGGACGTTGAAGGAAGAAGGAAGAAGCATTTAGTTATCTAGGACACGGAATAAGCGGTAAGGTGCAAACGGATCACCTACATATACAGGTTCTCCCTAATTCCTATCTGGCTCAAAATATCCTTGGTCTGTTTTAAATAAAATTTTCATAAATCCCATATAAATGCAGTATTCAACCTTCCACTTAAATAAAAATATCAGGATTTAAAAAAATGGCAATTTTACACGGCAGTTGGCTTCTAGAGAATGAAAAAAGTTGCTTATTTATTTGGGGAGAAACTTGGCGAAAAATTGGGGTAATTGAAACCCTAGAATCGGGGAGCAATCTACCGCATCCCTTAGCAATGACCGAATCGAAATTTAAGACTTTCCTAAATTCCTTGCACCAGTCGGGAAAACTCAACTGGCAATTACCGGAAACCGCAGAAACTCCACCGGAAAAAATCAAAAAAACTAGGCGAGTGTCCAAAACTCAAAGCGTCGCAGAAATTCCCGCACCAAACCTCTCAATTCAAAGGGAAATTAGGGCGATCGCACTTCCCACCCAAATCTCAGAATCGAACGAAAATCTTATACCGCAGCACTCAGCAGCAGCACTTGAGGAACCGGCTAAAACCGAGGAAATTTACCTTTATCCCTGGCAAGTTGAGGGTTTTTGTCTCAACCCTCAAGCAGCTTTTGTTTTCTTGCAATCACTACCGCTTAACAGCACGGAACCCGACTCTTTTGTCGGCTCAGATTTGCGTTTTTGGTCTCATATTGCTAGGTGGAGTTTGGATTTGTTGGCAAGATGCAAATTTTTGCCTGGATTGGAGAAACAGTCGGACGGTTCTGCTATTGCCAAATGGCAACCGTTGTTAGATAGTTCTACAGATACACTCCGCCTTGCCACTTTTGTCAAGCAAATGCCGACGGCTTGCCGAACATATCAATCGAAGGAAGAAGTCCGATGGAAGTCGGAAGAAGGAAGAGGGGAAAAAGAAGAAGAATCCAGTCAATTGCCTTTAGCGGTAGATTTGCCGATGGGGGCGGAGGAATTGGTGTTAGGCTTTTTGAGTAGTATTGTAGATAGTCAAGTGCGATCTGCTGGTAGCTCTACTTTAGACATCAAAGCAGTTTCTCCTGTGCGCGACTGGCTGCAAGCTTTGCAGCAGGAATCTGGGATAGTTCAAGTAGAAACAGCAGCATTGGAAAACTTGGCAACCAAGCTGACTGCTTGGACTGCACCGCTGCAAAATCAATTATCTCAACAAAGTCAATTTCGCACTTGCTTTCAACTCATACCGCCATCTCCTGGTAAAGCCAACTGGAGTTTAAATTATTGCTTGCAAGCAGCAGATGAAGCGGAATTTTTGGTAGACGCGACAACTATTTGGAACAACTCAGTCGAGCGTTTGGCTTATGCGGGGCGGACAATAGAATTGCCTCAAGAAACTTTGCTCAGCGGCTTGGGTTTAGCCTCGAAACTTTATCCGTTAATTGAACCAAGTTTGCAAGCACAGCGGCCTCAATCTTGTCAATTAAATCCGCTGCAAGCTTACGAGTTTATTAAGTCTGTAGCTTGGCGCTTTGCTGATAGCGGGTTGGGTGTAGTTTTGCCGCCGAGTTTGACAAAGACAGATGGTTGGGCGAGTCGTTTGGGTTTGAGCATTCAAGCGGAAACTCCGAAAGTGACTCCGGCGAAAGGTGGGCTGGGATTGCAAAGTCTGCTAAATTTTAAGTGGGAATTGACGATCGGCGGACAGCGCCTTTCTAAGGCAGAATTTGACAGATTGATCGCGTTGAATTCGCCTTTGGTGGAAATTAACGGCGAGTGGGTGGAGTTGCGCGCGCCCGATGTGAAAGCGGCTCAAACTTTTTTTGCCAGCCGCAAAGAGCAAATGACTCTTTCTTTGGAGGATGCTTTGCGTTTGGCGTCGGGCGATACTCAGATGATCGAAAAATTGCCTGTGGTGAATTTTGAGGCTACGGGTCAACTTCAGGAATTGTTGAATACTTTGAGCGATAATCAAGCGGTAAGTGCGATCGCAACTCCGGCTAGTTTCCGAGGACAATTGCGGCCTTATCAAGCGCTAGGAGCAGGCTGGTTAGCATTCTTAGAACGCTGGGGTTTGGGCGCTTGTCTCGCGGACGATATGGGGCTAGGTAAATGCCTCTTACCACAAAGTTTGCTTTTTGTCAATGGTTTTTTACAAAAAGCTGAAAAAATATGGGAAGCTTATGCCGGAAAAACAGAATTCGACGGTGAGGGCTTTTGGTCTGAACCTAACGAGCAATTACTGGTAAATTCCATAAATCAGGAAACAGGCAAAATTGTACAGGCGACTATTCGACGACTTTACCGCCAGCAGGTGCAAGAAAAGTTGCGAACAATCAAACTACAAGATGGTAGCAGCATCACAATTACCCGCCGTCACAAATTGTTAGGACGCGATGGCTGGACAAATGACCTAAAGGTTGGAGATTATGTTTGCGTTCCTGCTAAATTGTATTGGGAAGGAAAGGCGGAAGATCCCGATTTGGTCAAGTTTCTGGCTTGGCAGATTGCTGAGGGATATGAGCAGCGCGATCGGGCTGTACTCTCGATCGCACAAAAAGATGCGACAGTTCTGGAAAAGCTACGTGTCGCACTCCATAGGCTCAGCGAAAAGTATGGAATAAAAATCAATAATCCTGCTGTTCGTACTCCCGGTAAGCAAAGAGCAGCATATTTAGCTGTGTGTAGTCGATCGTACCAAAGCTTTCTTGAGTCTAAAGGCTACGAGTGGGGGAAACTGTCAGCCGAGAAAAGCTTCCCAGAATTTATCATGCAAGCCAATCTGGACAGCATACGGATTTTTCTCAAAAACTACTTTGATGCTGAAGGTTCTGTCATTCCTAAAATGCGGACTGTCGAAATTAGCACCGCTTCGCATTTAATCATCCAACAACTTTCTACATTGCTGCGGCGCTTTGGAATTTGGCTGCGAATCGCCACCAGACAGAAACGCGCCACCAATGGCAGCGGTATTTTTCGCACCTATTATATCGGTACTTTCGGCGGTAACTCAGCGCGCATATTTTTGCAGGAGATTGGCTGTGGTGATCCAGAAAAACAGCGTAAATTAGAGGAAATTTGCGAAGTTAATGCCAATACAAATGTCGAAGGAATTCCGGTTTCGGATATTGTTGCCGATGCAGTGGAGATGACCAAACTGCCGTTACGGCATTTCGGAATGCACAATCCTGTTTATATTAACGGTTCCCAGCAGTTTTCCCGCATCAGTCTAGAAAAGGTGGTAGCAGGTATGGAAAATGTGCTTGGTGGTTCCGCAGAGCATGAGTACCGCCAGCTAAAGCCTTCTAAATGGACGAATCAGACCCTAGAGGCTTATGCCAATCTCAATGTAGCGCAGCTAGATACTGTCCGAGAAAATTTGCAACTTATACTCGATCGCGAAGTATTTTATTGCCGAATAGAGGAAATTGAGGATTTTGAGTACAGCGGGTGGGTTTATGATTTTGAGTTGAGCAAGCATCACAATTTTGTTGCCAATAATATCTTGTGCCACAATACTATTCAGTTAATCACTTTTCTCCTGCACTTACAAGAACAAAATGCCCTAGAAGCACCGACATTACTGGTTTGTCCGACATCGGTATTGGGCAATTGGGAGCGCGAAGTCAAGAAATTTGGCCCGACGCTGAAAGTATTAGTTTACCACGGAGACAAACGCGCTAAAGGCAAAGCATTTGCTGCGGCAATTAAGGGAAAGGATTTAATAATTACCAGTTACGCCCTGGTGTTTCGCGATGCGAAGGAATTTCAAGGCATTAAATGGCAAGGATTGGTTTTAGATGAAGCGCAAAATATTAAAAATTCCGAGGCGAAGCAGTCGCAAGCTGTGCGGCAAATAGAGGCATCTTTTAGAATTGCGCTGACGGGAACTCCGGTGGAAAATAGACTGCAAGAATTGTGGTCAATTTTAGAGTTTCTCAATCCTGGCTATTTGGGGCCGCGCAATTTCTTTCAGCGCCGATTTGCAATTCCAATCGAGAAATACGGCGATCGAGAATCTTTGCAGACTTTGCGCTCGCTCGTTCGGCCTTTCATCCTCCGCCGCCTGAAAACTGACAAAGAAATCATCCAAGATTTGCCCGAAAAACAGGAGATGACTGTATTTTGCGGGCTGGCAGCTCAACAGGCGGTATTGTATCAGAAAATAGTCGAAGAGTCAATAGCTGAATTAGACTCAGCCGAAGGTATTCAGCGCCGGGGAATGATTCTGGCTTTGCTGGTAAAACTCAAGCAACTTTGCAACCATCCGGCACTTGTGAAAGCAGAAGCTAAGCCGAAAGAATTGGGGATTAAGAGTCAGGAATCGGGGAAATTGCAGCGGTTGGTAGAAATGTTGGAAGAGGTGATCGCTGAGGGCGATCGGGCTTTAATTTTTACTCAGTTTGCCGAATGGGGAAAACTCCTGAAACCGCATCTAGAACAGCATTTAGGGCGAGAAGTTTTGTTCTTGTACGGAGGAATTCGGCAACAGCAGCGGGAAGAAATGATCGATCGCTTCCAGCACGACCCCCAAGGCCCGCCGATTATGATTTTATCTTTAAAAGCAGGCGGCACAGGTTTGAACTTAACCAGAGCAACCCACGTTTTCCACTATGACAGATGGTGGAATCCCGCAGTAGAAAATCAGGCAACTGACCGCGTATTTCGCATCGGTCAAACCCGCAATGTGCAAGTCCACAAATTTGTCTGCACTGGTACGTTAGAGGAGAAAATACACGATATGATTGAAAGCAAAAAAGCTCTAGCCGAACAAGTTGTCAGCGCCGGCGAAAACTGGCTCACCGAGCTAGATACAGACCAACTTCGGAATTTACTAATCCTCGATCGCAATGCTATCATAGAAACGGAAGAAGAGTAATGTGTTTAATTTTCTTCTGTTTCTAGTTAGGACTTTAGTTCTCAACCATCAGAGGAATTACGCACTCTGATCAAAGAAACCGGGTTTTCTAACAGGATTAAAGGTTACAGTCAAGTTTTTTGGTAAAAAACCCGGTTTCTGACTCTCCTAGATAACTAAAGCTTTCTTTCTCCTTCCTTCTTCCTTCTTCCTTCTTCCTTCTTCCTTCTTCCTTCGGCTTATGATTGACAGAGAATGGTGGACACAACAGTGGTTAGATTTAATAAATACCTACCGCTTCAAAAAGCGCTTAGAACGTGGCTGGCAATACGCGCGCGAGGGTAAAGTTCTTAGCATTAAGTTCCCTAACCAAGAAGTAATCGCCCTAGTTCAAGGAACAGATCCCAAACCCTATCAAGTTTCTTTAGGGCTCGATACATTGAGCGATGAAGATTGGGATTATGTGATTGAAAATATGTCGCAAAGAGCAGTTTTTTCAGCTAAATTACTAGCAGGAGAAATGCCACACAATATTGAGGATGTATTTGCGGCCGCCGGCAAAACGCTATTTCCGTTAAGTTTATCTGAGATTCGATCGCGCTGTAGCTGTCCTGACCCCAAAAACCCTTGCAAACACATCAGTGCAGTATACTACTTATTGGGCGATCGCTTTAGCGAAGACCCCTTTGTACTCTTTCAACTGCGGGGGAGAACCAAAGAGCAAATCTTGACAGCACTCCGTCAAAGACGAGGTACGCAGGGAGAGGAAAATTCCCAACTCAACTCCGGCGAAAATTCCCCCACTGCGAATGCTAAATTGCCGAAGGTCGATCGCTTTTGGGAATACAACCAGCAGCTAGAATCATCTTTAGTAGTGATTGTGCCGCCGCCCAGCAGCGAAACAGTATTAGATATCTTAGGCCCAATTCCCCTCGCAACCGACGGAAAAGGAACCGCTAGCAAATCCTCGCCCGCATCTGATGCACTAAAGCAGCATTTTAGCAAAATCTACCAAGCAGTTAGCCAGCAAGCAGTTTTAGCGGCACTGAAACGGGGCGAAGGAGAGTAACATAATTTACTCGCAGAGATGATACTAGGGACTCGGGCTGATAACAAATCAGGCTTTCATACCCCTTTTATTCTTTAGTCCCTCTCTGCTAGAACGAGAGGTTGTGTAGAATAGATTTCAACCAACGAGTCTTACTTTTTGCAATTTCAGTTTACACTTCCCGCAAATTAATCATAATCTCTATCAATTCCTGGGGGCGTTTAATCAAAAAATCGGGACTGTGTGCAGCCAAAGCCTCCTGAGAATTAAAGCCCCAACCTACAGCAACTACTTTAATTCCTGTTTTTCTAGCTGCGTCTATATCTCGGATCTCATCTCCCACATAAACGACTTGTTGAGGATTTATATGTTCTCTTTTTAGCCAGCTATTAATAACTTTATGTTTACCAAAAGTTGAAGCCGAGTAAATAAATGTGAAAGTGTCTTGCAAACCATTTTTTTCCAGCGATGCCAAGACGTTTTCTCGGGAATTAGATGTGATAATGCCCAGTTGAAATCCCAGTTTTTTTAACTCCAGTAACACTTCTTTAATTCCCGGAAATAATTGAATGTTGGGAATTTCGCTGCGTAACTCTGCTTTCAACCTTCTAATCAACACCGGGAATTTGAAGATAGAAATGCCCGAATACTGAAGGAGTTGCCAAGAAGTTAAATTGCTCAGTTGAGCGATTTGCTCTTTGGTCGCAGACTTAAAGCCCAATTCTGCTGACAAACGGTTGGTGATGCTCAGAAGAATATCGATTGTATCTGCTAAAGTACCGTCAAAATCAAAAATAATTACTTTGGTCATTGGACAATAGCAAATAAGGAACGAAGGATCATACCATTTTAGATTTTAGATTTTAGATGGGGGAACAACTTACTGCATAATGTATTGACTCTTGGCGATCGGTACATACCCTAGGGTTATTATCTATAGGGTAAGGTGCCCCTAAGCACCCTGACGAACATCTCAACTTTTAAGGGTTAATTTGATTTGCTTTCGCATTTCGGCGCAGCATTTCGGGTTTTATGCGCCGCAGCGCCGAAGCGGTAAATCTGCGGTTCCATTCCTCGTCGGAAATGTCAGCTAATTCTGCAAGTGTCGGTGCTATATTTTCAGGATAAGGCTCAAACTCGGCAACATCAGTTGGTTTAGCAAATCGCTGATTCCACGGACAAACATCTTGACAAATATCGCAACCTGCTACCCAACCTTGTAAATTAGATGCAATTTCGTCGGGCAGTTTTTCGGCTCGATTCTCGATCGTGTGATAAGCTATACATCGATCGGCATTCACCACAAAAGGCTCAGTAATTGCCCCGGTCGGACAGGCCTCAATGCAGCGAGTACAAGTACCGCAATGTTGCGTATGGGACTCATCGGGTGCTAACTCCAAATTAGTCAAGATTTCTCCCAAAAACACCCAAGAACCGTATTCGCGGGAAATTACATTACCATTTTTGGCAATCCAGCCAATCCCGGCACGTTGCGCCCACATTTTATCCTGAATCGGCCCGGTATCAGCATAATACCGCGCTTCAATTCCCTCGCCTTGCGATCGCACCCAATTTGCCAAAACCTTCAGTTTTTTGTGCAGAATTCTGTGATAATCCCGTCCCCAACCGTAGCGAGAGATTTTAGCATATTCGACCGCTGCCTCGCCCCCGCCCCCGCCCTCACAAGGGATATTTGAGGGGCGTTGGTGAGGTGTGTAGTAGTTGATGGCGACACATATTAATGACTGCACCTCTGGCATCACCAATTGAATATCCAGCCGTTTCGGGTTTGCCATCCATGCCATATCCGCCTGATAACCCTTGTCCAGCCAAGCCTGCAATCTTTGTTTTTCTCGATCGAAATCCGCGTCTTTTGAGGCTATCCCGACTTTGTGAAATCCCAACTCAAGGGCTTTTTGCTTAATGCGATCGCTATTAATTGATTTTTTCATCTGGTAAGGAACCACAGCACAAATTGCGCCATAAGTCTACTAATCTTAAGATTAATTGTGGGACAGAATTGATAATAATTTCACAATCTTTATATTTATAAATTTGAACTCCAAAATGTCAAAAATGTTACATAATTTAATTTAGGGAGAATTCGATTCGCTAATTCAAGTACGCAAGTAAAACCGACAGCGAATCTCACAGCATACACATGGCAGTTAGCATTCAATCAGCTCAATCTATTTTCTCAAACACCGAGATTGCTAGCGTTGTTCCGGCTACCACGGAAGCGTTCTACAAACTCAGCGTTGAAGACCAACTAGCCTTGCTCTGGTATGCCTACACCGAAATGGGCATTACCATCACCGCAGCAGCTCCGGGAGTAGCCAGCATGGCGCTTGTCGAAGGCATACTGAGCGAAATCAAGCAAATGTCGCCTGCTGCTCAAAGCAAAACCATGTTTGACCTAGCCAGCAACGCCGACACTACGATAGGTCGGATTTACACTTCCTTGCGCGTCAACACCAAACTCGGTTTCTGGTACGAGTTGGGACAGTTGATGAAACAGGGTCTTGTCGCTCCGATCCCCGCTGGCTATCAAATGTCTCCCGAAGCCACCACAGTTCTAGAAACCATCAAGAAACTAGATCCGGGTCAACAAATTACTGTACTCCGCAATACCGTAGTTCACATGGGCTACGACCCCGATTTCAGCCAAGAGTACGGCAAACGCTCTGCCCCCCGCAGCACTCCCACCGCTCCTGAAGAGCGGGTGAAAACCAAAATTGAGGGTATCACCGAGCAGACTGTGCTCAGCTACATCGACTACATGAACGCTTTCGACTTCACCCCAGCCGTCGGTTTATTTGCCGAAGAAGGTGCCCTGCAACCGCCTTTCCAAAAGCCGATCGTGGGTCGCGAAGCTATCCTCAACTATATGCGGGAAGAGTGCATCGGACTGAAAATGATGCCGCAGCAAGGCCTATCCGAACCCGCAGAAGATGGCTACCGCCAAGTGAAAGTCACCGGCAAAGTCGAAACTCCCTGGTTCGGATCGAATGTGGGAATGAACATCGCGTGGCGGTTTTTGCTCGATCCCCAAGGTCAAATTTTCTTTGTGGCGATCGACTTGTTGGCATCTCCGAAGGAATTGCTCAATTTGATCCGCAAATAGAATATTCTTGTTGGCTCTGTTAAACAGGCTTGCCCAGAAACCCAGATGCCATTAGGTGTCTGGGTTTATATCATTTTAGATTTTAGCTTTTAAATTTTAGATTCAAGAATTGAAGGATGGGAAATGACTGATGGTATAAGGGTTTGCAGCTTGCCTACACTTGCATTTTTTGAAAGTAGTATTGATTTTGGTCGATCGCTCTTAAAGCTGCGCTCGACGCTTTCCGGTTCCCGGTTCCTCCTTTTTTCGGAGAATTATTTTCCTAGCCCTACTTATATCTTTTGAGGGATTTGCTGTGGCAAAGAGAATGATTAAAGTATACTCATTCATTTGAAATCACTTGTTTTATGACCACAACAACTCGACCTATTATAACTAGCTCTATAAAGATTGCCGGCATCACAATGCCAACGGTACTGCGATATTTTGAAACTTTAAACGCGGGCGATTTTGAAGCGACGGCTAATTTATTTGCTGAGGACGGGGTTCTGCACGCGCCGTTTGAAGATCCAATTACCGGCAGGATTTCGATCGCTACTTATCTAAAAACAGAAGCACGAGGAATGCAGCTCGAACCCCAGCAAGGTGTCAGCCAAATATTAGAAGATGGCAATGTAGAAGTTCAGGTCAGCGGCCGGGTGCAAACTTCCGCATTTGGTGTTAATGTCGGATGGCTCTTGTTGCTCAATTCTGATCAAAAACTCCTTTCTGTCACGGTCAAACTGTTAGCTTCTCCCCAAGAATTGCTAAATCTGCGGTCACAGAAAAACTTTGATGTTTGATAAGCTGTTTCACATTGAAATTATCTATTTTGGTTTGACCTGTCGATCGCACGTAATAGCTAAAGTCGTGCGATCGATAGGTTAATCGGCTTTTTTTGGCAAGAATGAGGCAGAAACCGGGTTTTTATCCAAATCTTTGGTGAAGTGCCACTCACTGTATAAAAATCCCGTTTCTTGGGTATTTGTGCGCTCGTGCCTGTACCCCTACAATCTTAGGAGCGCGAATTAAATTAACTTACATTTTTAATTGTTTTTGTGGGATGGGCGTCCCGCCGGTCCTTTTTGGCCGGGCGGGACGCCCATCCCACAAACTTGTGGAAGTTATTTAATTCTCATTCCTTACAGTCTCAAGCGAGAGGGACGATACTGAACGAAAAAGTGGCTGTCACCGCACCGTGCGGCAGACAGCCCAAGCGAGTCAAAAAGTGCATTGTCAATGACTAATGACTAATTAAGATTTTTCCGGCAAACTCGCTTCCAACTTTAGACAGTTGCGACCGTCTATTTGCAAAGTGTAGTCCACCCGATCCATAAGTCTACTCATAATCAGCCAGCCGTAGCCGCTTTCCTGTTTAGCTTCCGGCCTCGGGGGATTGTAAGTATCCATTTCGTAACCTTTACCGTAATCCCAAATTTCTAAACCAATATCCCTATTTTTTAAATTCAAGCGAATTAACACGGGCAAATTGGGTTGATCTTTGTGAGCATGGCGGATCACGTTAGAATAGGCTTCTGCTAACACCAAGCGCAAACGATTCGACTGACGCGGCCAATCGACGTGCTCTCCTAGCTCTACTTCCAAACTGCTCAGCAACCAATTTTCAACTATTGTTAAAAACCGCAAGTCGCTTGGCACATGAAGCTCAGTATTCATAAAAAAATCCCGTAAGTTTGAAAATCCTGTGTCTTCACACCAGGTATGAAACACGACGCGCCGAATTTATTCGGCCTCAATACTTGTCGCTAATCGGGGGATGCTAGCCTTTTTTGTTTAAAAATCAGGCATTCGTCATTCGGTAGAAGGCAGAAGTTAAGAGTATAGTTGAAAACTTTAGTTATGGGTCTAAAGCCCATTAACAGTTGATAATTATACCGAGACTGCAAGCAGCGAGGTATAAAAAATCTTTGTTTCAATCCCTGGCTTTTAAGCGTTGGTTATTTCTGACGAATGCCTTCTACTTTAACCCTTTACAGGTATTTAATCCCCCAGGAAAGCGATTCAGGAAACTAGCTGCGTCATCGCCAGCTAGGTTTTTTTACTGTGGTTTTTTACTGTTGACGATAACGCCGTCCTTTGCAGGACTACTCTATGGGTCGTCAACAAGCAGGGCTTAAGTTTTTTAGACTTTCACCTCACCCCCGACTATACGTCGGGAGTCGCTGACACATTCAAAGAACCTCCAGAGAGAGTATGGTTTGGTCGTCTTCTTGAACGGGATTGTCTGCTCGGATGTAAGCCAACAAATTGTCCAAGCTGAAGGAACCAGGTTCCTGAATCAAGAGTTGCCAAAGCCCTTCTTGTTGTAGCATAGAACGGGTTGGTACACCCCCTGCGACTTCAGTGGTCACGCTAGCTTCAGTAATTCCGTCACTCGTCAGCAGAAATACATCTCCTGACTTTAATTCGATCGCACCTGCTTTGCCTCTCCAAACTGGTAGTATCCCCAAAGGAATGCCACGAGCTTTCAGGAAATTCGGCTCGGCTGGCGTTTTACCGCTAGCGGCTTGAGCTTTTACCTCCGAGTGAGACCAAACGATCGGGTAAATGTGACCGGCATTAGCAAAGGCCAGGTGTCCGGTTGACGGAGTGTAACGAGCTACAACCATTGTAATAAAATGGTTGTTGCCGATCAGGTCGTCAGACATACTGCTATTCATATTGTGCATAACTCGATCGGGTTCGGGAGAAACTTCTTGGGAAAGTTCCCGTCGCATCACCGAAATCGCGCTGGCCATAAATAGAGCAGCCGGAACTCCCTTACCCGAAACATCTCCCACCGCTATCCAAATATCCCCTTGGGAGTGGACGTAGACTTCAAAAAAGTCGCCGCCAACTTCCCGCGCGGGATAGCAGCAAGCTTGCACCCTGACAGTTTCAAAATCCGGCCAACTTTGGCGCAACAAGTTTGTTTGGATTTGGCGAGCCACTTCCAACTCGTTTTGCATCTGCTTGGCTAAATCCAGAGTGCGCTGGTAGAGCTTAGCTTGAGACAGGGCGAGAGCAGCTTGAGCTGCTACACCTTCTATTAACTCTATATCTTCTGCCGACCAAGGGTTAGTTCCGCCAATCTGGCACAAAGCCAGTACCGCCAGCAATTCTTGCTGGTAAGTCAGGGGTACGGCAATCTCAACCGATTTACCGTCCCCCCCACTGTTTGGGTTCACTTGAGTTTGGCGGGTGGCTACGGCTTGAACCAGCAAATTTTCATCAAAAGAAAAACTACTGGCATCCTCGGTTTGGGCTTGGTAAGGGAAGGTACTCGGCAATAGTCGATCGGTCTCTACCGGCCGCAGCATACAATAGTTGGCCTCAAAAGTTTGACCTACGGTTTGAACAATAGTTTGTACCATACTAGAGTAATCTAGCGACCCGCGAATCACGCTCATTACCTCATTGAACAGAGATTCCTTGCGTAAAGCGCGGCGCAATGCAACGCTGCGCTGCTTGTAGTATTTGTAAGTTTCTGAGGCTTGATTGATCACCAATTTGAGTTCTTCTGGATTCCACGGTTTGGTGATGTATTTGAAAACTTGACCTGAGTTGATGGCCTCAACCAAATCTTCAACATCGGTGTATCCCGTTAGCAGAATCCGAATCGTATCGGGAAATCGCTCGACTGTTTTCCCCAAAAACTCGGTGCCATTCATTTCTGGCATCCGCTGGTCAGATATAATCACAGCCATCTCGCCCTGTTCGTCTAGAACTTCCAGGGCGCTGAGGGCGCTATCTGCTTTGTAAACCTGAAAGTCGCGTCGAAACGTCCGGTACAATAAATCCAAGTTGTCGGGTTCGTCATCGACTACCATCAGTTTCAGCTTGCTTCCATCTCCCCTACTCATCTTTCTTCCCCCTTGAAAACCCCCACCATAGCTGTATTCAGCAAGGTGGCGGGAGGAAAAGGGGGGCTGGATATATGCAACATATCAGTTACGTCAAGTTGAGTTAAAGAAACCCGTTTTACCTTAAGGTGAGCATTCCTTTCGCACCATCTGTTCGCACAACAGATGAGAGGCTTTCGATACTGTAACCCGCCTCGGTAGGCCGCTTCAATAGGGAAAATTCGCTAGTCAGCTTTCGCGCTTTGAAACGAGCAACGACCGTGTTAGCAGTCGGTACTTTTCTAAAAACACCAGCCGCCCCAATGACTAATTAATGGTCTGATTGCAGATATCTTAACTAGCTGCGTCATGTCCTCGGTGTGAATTTTAACACTTACTACTAACCCCGGTATTGCTACCTGAGTGTGGTCTAAATCGGCTGAATATCAAGTCCCACTATACCAGGAGGGTTAGCGGTGGGTTGTTGGCGGTATTCCCTACACCTGTGCCCAATCGCACTTGATTGCTGCATTCAAGTCCCCCTAATCTCTGAACTTTTTGCAGCAAGCATATTACTACGACTGCCGAATCAAGTTAATCTTTCTGCCAGTCTGAGCTTAGCAGAACGAGAGCGGGGATTTCTAGCTACTTCTTCGGATTGTGGCCCGATCGGCTTTTTTGTCAGTACCTGCAAGTTGGCTGTTCCTCGGAGTTGGTGCTTGACTGGTCGGTCTTCCAGACTGTGAAATGTAATGATTCCGATTCTCCCACCTGGTTTTAACCACCTTGGCGCTTGGTTGAGGAAAGTTTCTAAAGACGCTAGTTCGGAGTTAACGGCTATCCTTAAAGCTTGGAAAGTGCGGGTGGCCGGATGGATTCTGCCGTTGCGCTGCTTGGGAGGGAAGCTAGAGGCGATCGCCCCTGCAAGTTCTGTTGTAGTTTGAAAAGGACGCCCTTGCACAATCCGCCTTGCGATGCGCCGCGACAGTCGCTCCTCGCCGTACTTGTAAATAATATCTGCTAGTTTAACTTCTTCCCAGTGGTTGATAATCTCTTCTGCCGTCAAAGATTGCTGCTGGTTCATACGCATATCTAGTTGAGCTGGGTGGCGAAAACTAAATCCTCGTTCCGGTGTATCGAACTGAGCAGAGCTGACGCCCAAGTCTGCTATGATACCATCAAATTCGGCCTCTGGGGACTGATATTCAGCAAAGTTGCCGTGCCAAAACTCAACGGGCGAGTTGGCAAATCTCGCTTGGCAAAAACGGATGGCTTGTTCATCGCGGTCGATCGCCACCACTGTAACATCTGGGGCCGCCGCTAAAATCAAACTCGTGTGTCCGCCGCCCCCAAGCGTCGCGTCCAAATAGTGCCCGCCTGCACGCACAGCCAAACCTGCAATTAATTCTTGACCCAAAACTGGAACGTGATAGGTGTCAATACTGACATCTGATCCAAGGGTCTCCTTCTCAGAGAGCTCGATATCCTTCATAATCTATAACAGCGAAACAAAAATCAACAATAGTCAGTAATCATTAATTCATTTAATTATGTCAAGAATTGAGACTAGAACCGAACCGATGGTGCTCAACATGGGGCCGCACCACCCTTCAATGCACGGGGTACTCCGGCTAATCGTCACCCTAGACGGGGAAGATGTGGTGGACTGCGAGCCAGTTTTGGGCTATCTGCACCGGGGGATGGAAAAAATTGCCGAAAACCGCACCAACGTGATGTACGTCCCCTACGTGAGTCGCTGGGACTACGCTGCCGGGATGTTTAACGAAGCGGTGACAGTGAATGCACCGGAAAAGTTGGCAAATATTGCTGTCCCCAAACGGGCTAGTTATATTCGGGTAATTATGCTGGAGTTGAACCGGATTGCTAACCACTTGATGTGGGTAGGGCCGTTTTTGGCGGACGTGGGCGCGCAAACTCCTTTTTTCTATACTATGCGCGATCGCGAACCAATTCTCGACTTGTGGGAAGCAGCCACAGGTTATCGCATGGTTAATAATAACTATTTCCGCATTGGCGGAGTTGCCGCAGATTTGCCTTACGGTTGGGTAGATAAGTGCGAAGATTTCTGCGATTACTTCCTTCCCAAGATTGACGAGTACGAACGTTTAATTACCAACAATCCAATCTTCCGCCGCCGGATTGAAGGCCTGGGTACGATTTCCCGCAACGAAGCGATTAACTGGGGACTTTCCGGCCCCATGTTGCGCGGTTCCGGCGTGAACTGGGATTTGCGGAAAGTTGACCATTACGAATGTTATGACGACTTCGACTGGGAAGTTTGTACCGAAGCTGCTGGCGATTGTTTAGCCCGGTATTTAGTACGGATTCGGGAGATGCGCGAGTCGGTTAAGATTCTCTATCAAGCCTTGAAAGGACTCCCCGGCGGCCCTTACGAGAATTTGGAAGCGAAGCGCTTAGAAAGCGGGCCAAAATCAGAATGGAATAGTTTTGACTATCAGTTTATTGGCAAAAAAGTTGCCCCGACTTTTAAGATTCCCAAGGGCGAACATTATGTCCGCGTTGAAAGCGGCAAGGGTGAGTTGGGGATTTATATTATCGGGGATGATAGTGTGTTTCCTTGGCGCTGGAAGATTCGGGCTGCAGATTTTAATAATTTGCAGATTTTGCCTCACATTGTTCGCGGTGTGAAGATTGCGGATTTGGTAGCGATTTTGGGGAGTATCGACATTATTATGGGCTCGGTTGATAGGTAGGTTTTGTCGGTTTTTCTCTGATAATTTAACCCGGTTTTTTTGTGGGAACCGGGTTAAATTTTTTTAACCGCAGATGAACGGGGATAAACGCAGATGGATATCGATTAATATTGCTATTAACATCGCTAAAATGTACCTGATTTCTCTCTTCTCTCTTCCTCTGTGCCCTCTGCGCCCTCTGCGGTTAATAAAAAAAATCTTTTCTTCACAAATGAAATAACATCAACTTTGATTCAATAAATTATGACAGTCCAGCAATTAGATATGGATGACAGCAACTCGGAACTCTGTGCTTTAATCTGCGAAAGAATTGCCGCCAGCCCGCAGCGGCGTATTACTTTTGCGAAATATATGGATTTGGCATTATATCATCCGCAGCACGGTTACTATAATAGCGATCGCCCGTCGATCGGCAAACAAGGCGATTTTATCACCTCGTCTCATTGGGGTGCTGATTTTGCGGAGGTTTTGGCGGATCAGTTTGTAGAAATGTGGGAATTGCTCGATCGCCCTTTCAATTTCGCGATCGTAGAAATGGGCGCTGGGCGGGGAAATTTTGCCGAAAATGTGCTGCAATATCTGCAACGGCAATATCCCGATTTATTTCAGATTTTAGAATATATCATTATTGAAGTTTCCCCTGTACTCCAAGCGGAACAGCGGCAAGTGTTAGCCGATATCAAGTGTGTTAAGTGGTGTAATTGGGATGAAATAATTAATAACTCTATTGTCGGTTGTTTCTTTTCTAATGAGTTAGTAGATGCTTTACCCGTGCATCAATTTATTTTGGAACAAGGGCAAGTTAGGGAGATTTACGTTGCCGCCGAAATACCAAAAAATGAGCAAGAAGAAATAAAATTTGTTGAGGTAGTTGGCGAAGTTTCCACGCCTAAAATTGCTGAATATTTTGATTTGGTAAGCATCGATTTGTCGGCGAGTGTTTATGGGGATGGTTATCGCAGTGAAGTGAATTTGGTAGCTTTGGACTGGATGAGTACAGTTGCTCAAAAGTTGCAGCGGGGATATTTGTTAACTATTGATTACGGTTATCCGGCGCACCGCTATTACAATCCGAGGCGCAGCGAGGGGACACTACAGTGTTATTATCACCACCGATATCACAATAATCCTTATATTAATGTGGGGCGGCAGGATTTAACGGCTCATGTTAATTTTACGGCGCTGGAAAGGCAGGGTGAATTGTGCGGTTTGGATGTGGTAGGGTTTACTCAGCAGGCTTTGTTTTTGATGGCGTTGGGTTTGGGCGATCGCCTTGCTTCTCTGTCTACAAATGATGCCGAAGTATTGGATGTCGCAACGTTTTTGCGGCGTCGGGAGGCTTTGCATCAATTGATTGATCCGATGGGTTTGGGGGGTTTTGGGGTTTTGGTGCAGTCGAAGGGGTTGAGGGAGGAGGAAAAAGTGCATGAAGCGAAGCTATCCCGTAGGGAATCGCTCAAAGGTTTCACGGTGCCTTAAGTTAACTAGAATCAGCAACACGCACTCTTTTCCAATTACTTTTGTCATCACTTAAGCGCACTGACTCAGCGGCGGAAATTCCCATTTTCCAGAATATAAAGTAGATGGCAGCTTTAAACCATAGGCAGCAGGAATCACCTCGATCAACCACCAATTAAACATATCTCGTCGGGCTTCAGTAAAACCAGAAATGGCGTCCCCAGTAATGGCATCATACAAAATATCCAAGATGGCATTATAGGCTGTTTTGATGTTGAGTGTTTGCAGCAAGCCGTAGAAAATATTATAAGCTTCGTCAGTAGCTTGATATTTTCCAATTTTGTTGATATTAGGAAACAAGGTATCTGCCCAAGTTTCTGGGATTTCACAACTATCCTTCAGCCAACAAGATACAATTCCTTCAACGATATCAGCTTTGTGTTCTTCCGGAAAGTAATGTTTAATCGTCGGTTTAGCTGCTAATGCTATTCCATAAGCCATATAGACGTATCGCTGATGGGACATTGGATCATTAGGCATTCCAAAGGCTGTCATTACTTCTACAAAAGCTTCTTCTACATTGCACTTTCCACCTCTTTCGTATAAATCGCGATACTTTCTGTCCCAAACTGTATGAAGTGTTTGTTGTAATTGCTCTGGAATATCTGAATTGTTGGGCAACTTGAAATCGGTGTAATGACCTATGTCAAACTGTATCATTGACTTTCCCTCCTTATGTATTTTTCTTAATCGTAAACTAGGAGCAAGGTAATATTAATCTTCATATCACCTCCATTCTACCTTGCCCAGAGAAGCCAGTAAACCCCTGGTAAGCTCTACTGACTTTCTATCCTGTACTTCTAATGATATGGCTGCTTGTAGAAGATAATCACTTGAATATTCGGAAACTTCATTTTAAAGTCCTCATCACAAGTAATGTTGCAACCTGAACACATCTCTCTCTCAGTGTAGAGGTAGAGTATTCCTTCTACCTCCAAAGAAACATCATCCCTTTCCAACTGTTCTGCAAGTGCATTGAAAATCTTGTACTCAGCGTGTTCTTTGTTGTTGCAGGATGCTATTCTGTCAAGCCTTGGCTCAAAAAACAACTTTGGCCCATCCTCTTCACCTGGAATATTCAGAGGATCTCGCTTGCTGGTAGCTTCTAGGTTATAGACTTTGCCTGTCGGGATCTCCAACTTGACAACAGCAGCATTGCCAGAACGATTTTTTTTATTTGAATCTCCTTTTTGGATATGAATCAACCGAATATATTGAACTTTCGTCTGTAGTTCCTCTACGATGTCCGCATGGCACTCAGGTATGTCTTCGGGATACTCGTAATGAGGTGTGTTTCTATAGGGGTTTTCTGTAGTTGAGTTTTTGTTCATGCGATTAATCTATAGGGGTTTCCTGTAGTTGAGTTTTTGTTCATGCGATTAAATTTAAGTCTAAAAATAAAAATATAACCTGAATTAGACATAAGCTTAAAGCTTCGTCTGACTTCAGGTATTTTGATTATACCACACTTTCTAATAAACTGGGGCGATCTGAAACTTCTAATTCTGCGTGTTTTAATCGTTCTTGAATTGACATTTCCTGCAACTTTTTACTCATTTCATATAAATCAACTTGGGGATAATCCCCCTTAAATAGCGGAATTAAAGACTCCACAACAGCAGCGATTCCCTGCGGCGGCACTGCATTGCCAATCTGCCGCCGCACTTCAGTAGTAGAACCTTCAAAAACAAAATCATCGGGAAATGTTTGCAATCTTGCCCTTTCACGATTTGTCAAAGAACGCGGTTCTAAATAATGATAACCCCAAGTTCCGCCACCTCCACCAGCAATGATTGTCGATGATGGTTTATCTGGATGAATTCGCCGATAAACGTGACTGATCATGCCTTTGACATAGTATGGACTGTCCTTGGGAATATCAGAAAAATTGCCTCCCGGTTTAATTCGATTTAAAATTTCAACGGTGCGGGCTTGAATTTTATGATGTTTGTTGTTGTCAATAACTGTGTCTACATTTTTGAGCGCTTCGCCGGCAGTTCGATAAGGATTTTTGCGATTTTGACCGTATTCTGGCTGAGGATGTACAAAGTTAAATCCTGTATCCATCCGAATGCCAACTAATAACACTCTTTGGCGAAATTGCGGAACTCCGTAATCAGCAAAGTTGTAGAGTTTAGGTTTAACTAAGTAACCAGGTGCTATACTTTCAAAGTCGGAAATTATTTGTTTGATTGCTTGATAATTATTGGCGCTTAATAAGCCTTTGACGTTTTCTGCTACAAAAGCTTTGGGCTTTTTTTTATTGACAAAATCTAGAAAATATGTATATAAATTGCCTCTGGTTCCTTCAAGTCCGGGACGTTTCCAAATTAGGGAGAAATCTTGACAGGGGAACCCTCCTATACATATTTCTGCTTCGGGAACTTGTGCAATGTCTATATTTTCTATGCTGTCGTTGACGATGACATCGGCGATGTTTCGGCTGAATGTTTTGCAGGCGTATTGATTGGAGTCGATCGCCCAAACTACCTCAAACCCGGCTTGGTGGAATGGCAAATCCATGCCGCCGCAACCAGAAAATAAGGATATGAGTCGCGGTTTTTTTGTCCAGGCGATCGGCTGGAGACGTTCGATTAACATAGGAGTGTAAAGTTACCCAAGGGCGGGCTGGATGCCCCCACCACAAGAGTGTCATCATACCAAAACACGATCGAACTCGACTCATCAATTGATATTTCACTCTTCATCATCTAACTCGATCCCGGCTTGACGCAGTTTTTCGGCCAATTTTTCAGCGCGCAGTCGTTCGCGATCGGCTCTTTCTTCCGACCACAGCAATAACTCGCCTTCTGCATCCCACCACCTCAGCCAACAGCCTGTTCTCCCTTCGTGGGTTCCTTCCCAAACTCCTAAAAACAAGTCTAATCCCGGTATCCAATAACGTCCGTTTTCATCAGGTTTTTGCAAGTTGTAGTGCTCTGATTCTAAAGCGTAAACTTCTAAATGAGCTGTTTTTGCTCGGAATATGACGTATCTGGGAACTTTGATTACTTGCTCGTAAAAATACCACTTTCCCACCCGCGAGGTAAATTCAACGGAGTATTCTTCTCCATAGGTTTCTGAAAGAAACTCCATCACGATTTGGGGGATGATTCCTTCTGTGTGTGGCGTGTAACTACGGCGGACTTGAGAGACATTTTTGGGATTGACGGGTTTCACGTACATCCAATCTGGCGCTTTGCAGATAATGCGCTGTTCGTCGCTGCTTGAACCTGGGAAACTTATGCCGGCACACAAGGCAAAGTTGGAAACAATTAAGGCATCCTGCATTAATTCAGGAAATCCTGTTAGCGGCTGGCGCAAAGCGGCGGCTAATAATGGTTGGCTTTCGTCTTCCAGGGGGTCGTCTGGTAGTTGGAAATCTTCTGGTAGTAGCGGCCAGGTGATTGTGAGTTTTGTTTCATGATTTTTAGTTGCTAAAGACATAGTTTATCAGAGGTTAAATGTTTTAATGCTTAAATTATATCTCTTAGTTTTTGGGATTAATGTTAATGGCTTAATGACGAGGCAGAGCCTCTGGATATGCGTTACCGGGCAGAGCCTGGTAACGAGAGGATTGGAATTCAAAGTCCCCCTGATTTAGGGGGATCTAGACTGGGCAAAAACCGAGAGTTCTAAGGGTTGTTAATCTTCTGCTGTAACTCGTTTGTCATTGCTAGTAGTTCTGATTGCCCGATCGCACTTTGTTCACCACTCGCCAACCACTTCAATTGTACCGTCTCGTTTTCAGCTTCCGCATCTCCCAAAACCAAACACGCAACTGCACCGCTTCTGTCGGCTCTTTTAAACTGTTTCCCGAACGCACTGCCGCTCAAATCTATCTCTACGCTAAACCCGGCACTTCGCAATTTTTGAGCTAACAATACCGATTGCTGTTCTGCTTTTGCGCCCCTGGATACAAAATAGAAATCTAACTTCGGCGCGGGCAAAGGTTGTAACTTTTGCAACAGGATAATTAACCTTTCGATACCCATTGCCCAACCGACTGCTGCCGTATCTGGGCCGCCCAATTCCTTGACTAAACCGTCGTAGCGGCCGCCTCCGCAAACTGTTGCTTGCGCTCCCAAATCGTCGGATATAATTTCAAATGCGGTGTAGGTATAGTAATCTAAACCGCGCACTAATCGGGGATTTAACTGATAGCTAATTCCTAAATTTGTGAGCATTTGCTGCACTTGCTCGAAGTGCGATCGCGATTCCTCTCCCAAATAGTCCAAAATACTCGGCGCACCAGCTACAATTTCTTGAGTACGCTGATTTTTGCTGTCCAATATCCGCAGCGGATTGCGAGTCAAGCGGTCTTGAGAATCCGCGTCTAATTCGTGTTTGTGCGGTGTAAAATAATCTATTAAGGCTTGCCGATAATTTTGTCTGTCTTGCTTATTTCCGACAGAATTAATATCGAGGCGCAAATTTTTTAAACCGAGGGTTTGCAGGATGTCGCAGGCGATCGCAATTACCTCGACATCCGCACGAGGATTCGCACTTCCCAAGACTTCCACGCCAATTTGATTGAACTGCCGCTGTCTTCCTTCTTGCGCGCGTTCGTAGCGAAACATCGGCCCCGCATACCACAGACGCTGCACGTCACCAGCCGCGTACAAACTGTTTTGAATAAAAGCTCGGACTACCCCGGCGGTGCCTTCTGGACGCAAAGTAGTCGATCGATCGCCCTTATCTTTAAAAGTGTACATTTCCTTACCCACAACATCGGTAGCTTCGCCGATGCCGCGTTCAAATAAAGATGTCTGTTCAAAAATTGGTGTCCGAATTTCTCGATAAGCCGCTTTTTTCAAAATTATTCTAGCGACTTCTTCTATATTTTGCCAGTATTGAATTTCAGCGGGCAAAATATCCCGCGTTCCCGGTAAAGTTTTAATTGCACTCATTTTGTTAGTCAGTAGTCAGTAGTCAGTAGTTAGTAGTCCGTAGTTATTAGTTAACGGTTATTAGTTGTTAGTCAACAGTCAACAGTCAACAGTCAACACCTAACAATTCCCAATAACTAATGACTTAATAATTCCCACGCTCCGTAACGATCGCCATAATAAGCCAAAATGCGATCAACCCGCTCGCGACCTGCCAAATCGAACCCTTCAGGATACTGTATCCACAAACCCCCAACTTGGCTGTCGCAGTAATCAAACCGCTGCGACTGCTGCGGAATTAAACCGGTTTGCACCCCTTCAACTTGACGCAAATGGACCGCCACTTCGCGATACACCGCCAACGGTAATCCAGGGCTTTGAATTTGATAGCGGAGTTGTTTTTCTTGTGCCGTTTGCATCATTTCTTTGCCTGTTCCCAACCAGAATCCCTACTTAAGATACTTCTTTATCGATCGGCCGTGGTAAAGGGCAGCAGTTAATATTGTCCAAACATACCTTTCCCCACTGCAACGCCCAGCGTACAAGCGTAACTCGATTGTCAGCGCGCGTCTTGTTCAAGATATTGCTAATGTGGTTGTCAACTGTACGCTTGCTAATCTCTAACTTTTCGGCGATTTTCTCATTAGTCAATCCCGCCGCTACTAACTCTACCACTTGCAATTCTCTGTCCGACAGGGTGACAGGGGTCCCAGAGACAATCCCACTCATAAATTTTTCCTATGTCTGCATATTTACCTATCTACAATTCTAAAGGATGAGGGATCGAGTATGAAGAGAAAATTTAATTTTCTGTGCTACTCTTTTGGGCCCGAAGCACCAACTCGCTTGCAGAATCGCTAGGAGTGCAAACCCAGCGCGCACACGGCCAGACGCGCAGCCACTTGCACTGCTTGTGCGTCGGGTGGCGGATGCTGCCTTTGCCTACGCCCATCGGACATCCGATCCCAACCTGGAGATGTTTGCGGGTAAAACAACTAAATGATAAGCCCGCACTATATTTCAGCCTTGAGGGAGTAACTGCCAATATCAGTAAGTCTGATATTATAGGAGCAGCCATAAAAAAATAGCTGGCAATTTTTCTGGGATGGGTTAAAAATAATTATTAACCTGTCTACTCCTGGTCTAAAATCTAACATCTAACATCAAAAATTTATATGACTTATCCTCGCGTTCTGTGTCTGGGTGAAATTTTATTTGATTGTTTAGCAGACAAACCAGGAGTATCTCTAGAAGAGGTAGAATCTTGGACTGCATATCCCGGCGGTGCTCCTGCTAATGTTGCCTGTGCTTTGGTTAAATTGGGGACGGCGACGGGATTTATCGGTGCTGTAGGTGGGGATGAATTGGGGAATTCCCTAGTGCAGGTATTGCAAGAAATAGGAGTTGATATCGCTGGAGTGCAGCGGCATCCAAGTGCGCCGACGCGGCAAGTTTATGTCTTGCGGAATGAAGCGGGCGATCGCAATTTTGCCGGTTTTGGTGAATTTGATACTGCGGATTTTGCCGACACCCACCTCCTCGCTGCACAACTACCCGAGGTGTTGTTTGAAAATGCCGAATTTTTAGTGCTAGGCACTTTAGAATTAGCTTATCCTGAAAGTCGAGAGGCGATCGCCAGAGCGATCGAACTAGCAGAACAGTACGACGTTAAAATTATACTTGACATCAATTGGCGTCCCGTGTTTTGGCCAAATCCAGACGAAGCAAAAGCGCACATTAGCAAAATATTAAAAAAAGTTGATTTTGTCAAGTTATCTGAGGAAGAAGCCGAATGGTTATTTGACACTACCGACGCAGGAGCTATTACCTACCGCCTCGATTCTGTAGAAGGTGTTTTGGTGACTGCGGGCGAGAAAGGTTGCGCCTATTGTATCTCGGAAAATGAAGGAAAAATCCCCGCATTTACAATAGATGTTGAGGATACAACAGGTGCAGGCGACGCATTTTTGGCTGGTTTTGTGCGGCAGTTGTGCAAGCAGGGAATTAAGAATCTAGCCGATCCCAAAATAGCCCAAAAAATTGTAACTTATGCCAGTGCAGTAGGTGCGATGACAGCGATGAAACCCGGGGCAATTAGATCTCAACCAACCGCCGCTGAAGTAGAAGCTTTCTTGTATTTGTACAAAAATTAGAGCGGTAAACCTATCAGTCTGGAAACGGAGAGGGGGCTAAATTTGGTTCAGAAACTCGGTTAATCAGAAAAAAAATAACTCTTCTACTAAGAAATAAAGAGGTATTTAAGTTAAGCCCGATTTTGTATTAGAGGTTTTTATTGTGGGGTATTAACCATACATGAGATGATTTCTAATTTGGCGCAAGATCACCTCTAGCGGTTGCGAAGCATCTATGATAATTGCATCTTCCGGTTCTTCCAGAGTGTCTAACTGACTTAACAACAAGTCTGCTTTCATGTAGTGATTTTCGCGACTTGTTAACCGGGCTGCCAATAGCTGAAAAGAACATTTGAGATAAACTATTTTCATCCCCTGTTGGTCGCGGTAGAGCATTTCGCGGTAAGATGTTTTTAAAGCAGAACAAGCCAACACAACATTTTTATTTTCCAACAGCCACCTGTCTATGGCAGCTTGCAATTGTAATAGCCAAGGAAGCCGATCCGCATCTTCTAAAGGAATGCCCCGACTCATTTTCTCTATATTAGCTGATGGGTGAAAATCGTCAGCATCGCTGAAATCCCAGTTGAGAGATTGCGCCAGCAACTTGCCAACAGTAGTTTTGCCTGAACCGGAGACTCCCATCACGATCGTAATCATGGCGCTTATTTACCGAATACTTGCAATTTTATCAAGTTGTGCGATCGACAAACCGGGCTTCTTAAGTTGCTGGATGAATTCTACCACCCTAAAAAATTCAATAAACCCGGTTTATTTCTGATTCTCGCTCAAATTTCTTCCATAGTGGGTTTAATGAAATTATAAGCCAAAACGCCGATAATTCCACCAATCACTGGGAATAAAATAAACGCCCACAACTGTTGAATTGCCCATCCGCCTTGAAAAAGTGCGACACCGATACTTCTAGCTGGGTTAACTGAAGTATTGGTTACGGGAATTCCAACTAAGTGAATCAACACCAGCATCAAGCCGATCGGAATTCCGCCCAAACCGACGGGATAATTCGGATGGGTAGTACCCATGATTGTAAATAACAGAAAAGCAGTCAGTACAATTTCCGTCAAAGCTGCTGCCAAAAGTCCGTAACCTGTGGGGGAATGTTCTCCAAAACCGTTAGATGCAAATCCAGAAGCCGCTGCATCAAAACCAGGTTTTCCTGATGCTATCAAGTACAAAACAAGACCGCCTAAAATCCCTCCTACAATCTGACCTCCTATATAATAAGGAAGCAAAACAGCATCGATCAGTTTGGCAACTACTAAACCGATGCTTACCGCCGGATTAATGTGGCATCCAGAGATAGGACCGAGCGTATAAACCATGATTAAGAGGGATAGACCAAAGGCGATCGAAACTCCCAAAAAGCCGATTTTGTCTCCCGCTAAAACCGCACTGCCACATCCACCTAATACCAACACAAAAGTACCAAAAGCTTCAGCAATCCCAATCTTTATTTTTTTGTTCATACTCACAATTATCTGAAGTTTCTGAGCGGTCACTTTCACAGGAATATGAGTTCTAATTCTAAAAATTAGAACTCGAATTTGTTTGACTCAGGGCAACAATACTAATGGAAATTATTAGCAACGTGTAGCTATAATTTTCATAAATTGTATGGGCTTAACTGAGAATGCGGAATTGGAAATCGATAAGTTAGCTCAAACATACTCTATTCGGGAAAAAATGTCAATATTTAGCCAATTATTTGTATAGATTGTGCAATTTTCTGTATTCTCTTCAGAATAATTAACTTGGGTTCTTCCCTAACTTTGTGATAATAATTGTACTTATTATTACTGATTATCCGATCGCACTCTCAGCTAAAACATCACTGCTAACCGCCTGGTACATCGGGCCTTTGAAGGGGCGAAAGCCTTGCTGGCAATCGGTAGTCATCTTGCACAGCAAGCGGAAATGTAGGGGCGTTGGGGGTTGATTAAGACGATCGACTTCTACGCGAACCAATTCTGGATGCTGCGAAATAATTTCAAAAATATCATCCACCAGATAGCGCTGACAATAGCCGACAATCCAGTGATCTTTAGTACACAGAAGCAGACGGGAAGCGCGCGGATTTTGAAATTCGTGGGCTAAGTGCAAAAATTCGCCCACTTGAAGCCGATTAATCCGTTCAATTGCCGACTTTGATAGGTATCGCAGTCCATCTGCAAAAAAATGGATACAGTAACGTCCATTTTCATCTGGTTCGGGACAAGGGAACACCTCAAATTTATCAGTTGCCCGTTTGCCTCCGCTGCGCGCCAATAAAGCAATTGAGTCATGTTCGTGTTCAGGGATATTCAACCACTGTACAAATTCATGGTAGTCAGGGCGCGATCGCGACATCACTCGATTAGAAAACAACGAAAACAGTTTCTGTGAAGTGTAAACATTATTGAAATTTGGGAAAGATGGCAAGGGTTGAAACCCGCACTTAAGTTTAGCTTCTAGAACACCATTTGTATAATTGAACTGGTATTCTTTACCGTTAAATGTCAATCGACCAATCGGAAACCAAGAACCACTGCGCGGGCTTTGCCAAGCCAAAAATAGTGTTTTCAAAGCAAATCTCCTGTCAATTCAAGCAGTGCACACCTTACACAATGATAGGGTTGCGCCCTGCGGCGCACATTACCGCTATAAGTAGCCAAAAATACCAATTTTTACGTAAGTCCTGTGAATTTATTCTCCTAGTCTATAGGAAATGGCATCAAAATTTGGTATTTTTTGCTTTCTGCCATGACGACAACAGCACCAATCAACTGAATAAACATCTTTTTTAACCAGAAGCTCAAGCTAGAATAATACCATAAATGCGGACAATAGCTTAAATTGTGCTTAACAGGAGGGTAGTGAATATAATTTAGATGCTGTTCAAAATCACGCTGTTTGCCAATATGATATCCCCAAAACCGCCGATACCAAACATCACTTTCTCGACGCTGGTGACCAGAAAATGAGACATTTTGAGCCAAAGTTCCTTGACCTCGCAAAGATTGTGTAAAGACAACTTTTATCTCTCCAATACACTTGGCATAGGCAGTATGATTAGGAGGTAATTTTCACCAAAAATGGATGTGGTCGGGCAATACAACTGCCCAATAATTTCAAAAGGTTATTCTGATGTAATCGCCCCTACAGCCTTGCGGAGTCGCAAGACATTTTCTGACTCTGAAAATAGCGGTGTGCGATTGTAGGTAACAAGCGTTAGGGAGAAACTTCCACCAGGAAGGTAAAATCGGCGATAGTTTGGCATTAATATCGTCCTCCTACTTTTTTATAGGTCATTTTACACTCATTTTTGCTGGTGCGCCGAAGCACACCTTACATTAGACCTCTTGCAAAAGTCCCCAATAAGGGCAATAGTAAGGTGATAGAGAGGAAAAACTGATGACTTACGAACAAGTGCAAAGTTTAAAGCCAGAAGCCTTCAAGCGATTCTGTGGCGTTGGGCCTACAACTTTTGATGAAATGGTGTCAGTTCTACAACAACAGAAACGCAAGAAACGCAAACCAGGTCGCCCCCCTAAACTGAGCTTAGAAGACCAGGTACTGCTGGCATTACAATATTGGCGAGAGTACCGTACCTACTTTCACATTGCTCAAAGTTGGAACATCAATGAATCCACTGCGTTCAGGATCGTCAGATATGTAGAGGACACATTAATTCGTTCAGGTCGGTTTAGCTTACCCGGAAAGAAAGCACTGCTGCAACCGGACTCAGTTTTAGAAGTAGTTGTGGTCGATGTGACCGAAAG
>NZ_JAUBQW010000284.1:0-1981 GCF_036701485.1 Microcoleus sp. Pol11C3
ATTAATAATTAAATGGGGTCGCAAAATCAAAAATAAGGGCAATGCTTGTATCACAGTTTAAATGTGCAACAGCTTAGCACTCAAACTTGGCCAAATAGTACAGATGCACCATATGACTAAACATTTAGATTTAGTCAAACTTATCGCTTTGATGGAACTTACCAGTGGTAATGCAGAAATTATAGTTGGGTTAATTGATGGTCCAGTAGCTGTAGAACATCGTCAACTTGCCGGTGAAAATATCCGCTCTCTTCCTGGGATAAAGAGTGGAAACTGTACTCAAAAAAGCAGCATCGCCTGCAAGCATGGAACCTTTGTAGCAGGAATTTTGTTTGGAAAGAGGGATTCTTCAGCCCCTGGCATATGTCCTAAATGTACTCTGTTGTTACGTCCGATTTTTGCAGAGATAGCATCCGGAAGCGAACAGATACCAAGCGCAACTCCTCAAGAACTGGCAACAGCAATAGTCGAGATAGTTGATGCTGGTGTTCATGTATTGAATATGAGCCTTGCACTAGCCCAACCGTCATTTAACGGTCAGCATGAATTAAAACAGGCTTTATTTAGATTATGCAACAAGGCGTGGCGTTATTATTGTTGCGGCAGGGGGGAATCAAGGAACGATTGGAACCTCTGCTATTACTCGACATCCGTGGGTGATTCCGGTTGTGGCATCTGATCTTCAAGGTAGACCTCTTGGTCTGTCCAACTTGGGAAGTTCTATCGGCAGGCGAGGTATCAGCGCTCCTGGTGATGACATTACTAGCCTGACCGCTGACGGCGAACCACTGGCGCTAAGCGGAACGAGTGTCGCCGTCCCGTTTGTGACAGGCGCGATCGCCCTCTTGTGGTCTAAATTTCCAAATGCAACTGCCGCCGAAATAAAACTAGCTATCACCGAAGCTCATAGGCAGCAACACACGACAATTGTTCCACCTTTGTTAGATGGGTGGGCAATGTATCAAGTTATGAAAAAGTTTCATTCTTAAAACAGGAAAATTAAATGACTCAAACTCAAGAACAGTCTACTACCCAGACTCGTGTACCAGCGAACGCCAGTATCAGCAACCAGAGTGCGACAATCGTGGTCTTGCCCCAGGGTGAAAATGGAGGCTGTAGCTGTGGAGGAAACAAACAAAATTCCGAGCCTCCTTCCTACGTTTATGCGCTAGGTAAAGTTGGATATCGTTTTTCCAAGCAGTCGATAGAAAAAGAATTTGCTCAAGCCACTGGACGAGTAGACACATCTGGACTTACAGACCAACAAGCTTTCACGCCGTTCTGTCAGCGCGACACAATCGTTACCTGGCGCGTCAACTGTGTTGGGTGCTAACTATCGAGGGTCTGGAAACCTACCTTTTACACCCAAGCGATCCTGCGGACTTTGATTTGTTAATTGAAGCAATCCGTCCTACTCCTAGTCCTATGGATCTTGATGTTGTTGTTGGTGTCAGAGGTCTTATTGCTCCGCCGGAAGTGTGCAATGGACTTATGGTTCCCATTGTTGTATTCGACCAAATTTATTCCTTCGACCGCGATTCACTTATCCAATCTATCCCGCGACCAGAGGCAATTTCCCCAGAACAATTTACGCCTGCTGCTGAAGAACTTTTCGCAAGGCTCATGCAAATGGCTGACAATGCAGGCACAACTGATGAGCATCGCGCTTTAAATTATCTGGCAGTTCGTTATCCAGCCATTTATATAACAACTGCTGAAGCTTTTGGACGCAACCTTTCATTGACAGCATTGGAAATTCGTCCTTCCCGGTTAAGTGGTGTCAGCAAAATTGTCGATGTCATCTTTGCTTTTACCAATCGCAGTACGGATGTTACCGAGAAATATTTTGTCCGCGTAGACGTGACAGAGGAGTTTCCTTTCCTGGTTACGAGGATGTCGCCCTACTATAGCAATCCTAAATGATTTTCTATATCTAGAGCAATCCTAAATGATTTTCTTTGTGTAAGTATATTGACTTATT
>NZ_JAUBQW010000064.1:0-34255 GCF_036701485.1 Microcoleus sp. Pol11C3
CAAGTTTGTGGGGTGTCCCGCCCGCCCTTTCTGGACGGGCGGGACGCCCATCCCACAAGAACCATCACGCATTGTAAGTTATTTAATTCTCATTCCTTAATTCCGATGCTGCCAGATTTGATATGAAAGCAGTTTATTTTAGGCGGCAACAAAAATGAGGACACAGCACTGCTGTGTCCCTACTGTGATATTTGTATTTTTCTAATTGGGACAAAATAAGACCCACCCTCAACCTAAACACTCAACCCTATACTTTTCGACGACCGTTTGTGCAAGCTTTATTTGTCAAAAAATTATTGCAATCCGATATCGATATTTTTTAACTCAGGATTTTAAATTGCTAAGTCGGCTGAGCTTCCAACCAATCAAAAATTAGGTTTAACTGTTCCAGTGTTACTAACCCGTACTGCCACAGAAGCATCGGCAGTTCGCTGGCATCTTGTTCACCGTGTCGGAGAGCAACGGCGATCGCAGAATTCGATATCGCCAACTCCCCCCGCAAATAATCGATCAGTTGAGCCTTTCCCATCACCTTCACCGCCAGTTTTATGCGCTATTGTAAAGATATGTAGCTAATCGGTCTGTATCGGAAGTTTAATTGGTCTAATCTTAGGTTCACAATAGAGAACCTTGTGTGATGGAAACCGCACAAAACTTGTGATAAAACTCTGATAAAAAAGCGATCGCAGTCACAATAACTCCAAGAATCAAAAAGTGGGTTCCGCGATCGCTCGTTTGCTTCAAATGAATTCATTTAAAATTGCTAAAGTCCTAGCAGAAGCTGAACTCCCGCTTCTGTACCGCTGTCGGTTTGTTTTGGAGGTAAAGGATTTCCTTGACGCTGGGCGTCCGAAGGAGTAGTAATAAATTCCAATGGGCCATCGATTTTGAGGCGAAATGTGTCGCCCAAGCTGCTTTCCCTTCTAGCAGAATTAGCTGCCGTTTCTGGTGCACCAATCAAGTTTTGGTAGTCCGAGTCTACGGTTCTGTCCTCCACAGTCCTCAACGAGTCCCCTGATAAAGTCGTTTCCGAATATTGGGGCGCTGGTTGCAGTCTTTGTTGGGCGAGAACCGCCGGGGTCAAACCGATAAAAATTGAGCTCAGTCCGAGAGCAGTGCCAAGAGTAGCAATAACTGCGTTCATCATCCATGCCTCCGCTCGTTGCATCCTACTATGCTTATTTTACCTAGCCTCAATTAAGTTGTACTCTATCAAAAGTAGCTGCTTGTGGAGATATCAATTAAAGTTCGTGTCAAAACTTATAACTTTCGATCGCGCTATCGGTCAAATAGAACTGACGCAGCAACCGGGTTGAAACGCCAAAATACGTCATTTATGGCATGAGTCAACCAAAAACTCGATTAGTTTGATTAGCGCGCGTCAGGAGGGGAAAAATAGTTAGGATCGCGAATTAAATAATTTACACAAGTTTGTGGGGAGTAGGGGTTAGGCGGGACGCCCGCCCTTTCTGGACGGGCGGGAAGCCCATCCCACAAGAACCATCACGCATTGTAAGTTATTTAATTCTCATTCCTTAGTGGTGGACGCACGGGTGGCTATCCATCCATTGTTTTTTACGAAAATAGTTCCTTGCAGACCGCCAAAACGCTAAAAACACCCGGTTTCAGATACCAGTCTAAAAAAAGAATGCAACAGCAGGCAAATTCTAAGCTTTTACAGAATCAGTTTTTCCCAATTCTTTAATTCTTTAATCTCAAATATATAATAGTATGAGCGTGTAGAGTACGTCCAAGATTGATCCTGCATTCATCTCGATCGCCAATGTTCCCAAAACACCCGATCGCGCTAAGATGACGGTGGCAGTCCTTAAAAATTCAGTTGCCAGCGGCAGACTCCGAGTTATTAACAGCACTTTGCCTACTAAAACCATCTCAACTTCAAAATCTGCGCTCATCAAGTTGTACTTGACCGGAATGTTGTGGGTTCATAATAGTTCTGCTTTACCATGCCAATCAAATATCTGACAGACGCGATTTTAAAAATGTCGGGCAAAGTGCCAATTCGCATCGTCCTTGTTGTGCCTTTTGCCCTCCAGACTTTCGCTGCGGTAGGGTTGACGGGGTGGCTGTCGCTGCGGAACGGGCGCATAGCCGTCAACGATGTTGCCGCACAACTGCGGGCCGAAGTCACATCGCGTATCCAGCAACATATTAATAGTTATATTGAAACACCACACCAAATCAATCAGCTCAATCTCGATGCCATCCGTCTCGGCATTTTGAACGTGCAGGATGCTGATAATTTGCAACGCTACTTCTCCAAACAAATCAAAACCTTTGATAAAATTAGCTACATTGAATTCGCCTCCCAACAAAAAGATTTTATTGGAGTTGAACGCCTCGACGACGGCAAGTTGCAAGTTCAGCTTTCCAATCAATCTACTGGCTATAACTTTCACAGCTACGCGCCCTCCGAGTTTGGGGAACCAACTAAGCTATTAAAAACTACTCTCAACTACGACCCCCGCGTCCGACCTTGGTACATAGCTCCGGTGCAGGCAGGCCAACCGACTTGGAGTAAAATTTATACTTATTTTGACGCTCCCAAACTAGCGATTACGGCTGCTCAACCAGTTTATGGCGAGGATGGCAAACTGATAGGAATCCTGGGTTGTGACTTGAAACTTTCCCAGCTCAATCAATTCTTGGAAAGTCTAAAAATTGGCAAATCTGGACAGACTTTTATTGTAGAAAGGTCGGGGCAATTGGTGGCAAATTCTACTCCTGATCCGCCATTTATTGTTAGCAACGGCGTTGCAAAACGGATTGTGGCAGCCAGTAGCAAGAATGTGCTGGTTCGAGCGAGTGCCCGCTATTTGACAGAACGCTTCGGGGATTTGGGCAAAATTGACAGCTCTCGCCAGTTAGATTTTACGATCGACGGTGAACGGCAATTTCTACAGGTGACGCCGCTCTCAGACAGCAGGGGCCTCGACTGGTTGATTGTGGTGACGATTCCTGAAGCCGATTTTATGGAAAGGATTAATGCCAACACTCGGTATACTGTGGTGATGTGTCTGGGTGCTTTGGTGTTGGCAACGGCGATTGGCGGTCTGACTTCGAGATGGATTGTTGTACCGATTCGGCGTCTGAGCAAGGCTGCGGAGGCTTTGTCCCGGGGAGAATGGGACTCGATGGCAGTAGATTCCCGCTTGATGGCGTCTGTAGAGCGGGAGGATGAGGTGGGTGTCCTGGCTCGCTCTTTTAATACAATGGCTGGTCAATTGGAAGAGTCGTTTACGACTCTCGAAGATCGGGTAGAATCTGCGATCACCGACAAAAATCAATTAATTATTTCTCTGAAAAACTCGCAGCAAAAACTGGCTCTCCATCTTCACCAAACTCCTTTGGGAGCGATTGAATGGGATCTAAACTTTGAAGTAGCGGAATGGAATTTGTCAGCGGAAAAAATTTTTGGATACAACCGCTTGGAAGCAATGGGACGCCACGGAGTCGATCTCATAGTTCCTGAAAGTGCTAAGGAGTATGTTAGGCAACTATCTATAACTTTGCTCACTAATCAAGGAGGAGTTACCAGCCTTAACGAGAACATCAGAAAAGACGGCAAAATTATTCTGTGCGAGTGGTACAATACGACTTTGGTTGATGCTGACGGCAGCATCATTGGGGTGGCATCACTGATTCAAGATGTGACTGAATTTCACAGTGCTGTGGAGAGGTTACGGGCTAGCGAGGAGCGGTTTCGCCAGTTGGCAGAAAATATTCATGAGGTATTTTGGATTAGAGAACCCAATCAAAAGCAGCTAGTTTATGTGAGCCCTGCTTGCGAAAAAATATGGAATTTGAGCTGTCAGAGTTTGCAGTCAGAACCGGAGGCTTTTTGGGATGCTATTCACCCGGAGGATCTCGATCGCGTTAAGGCTGCTTTTGAGAAACAGGTGCGGGGCGATTATGATGAGGAGTATCGGGTAGTGCGCTCGGACGGTTCAGTTTGCTGGGTGCGCGATCGGGCTTTTCCAGTCCGCAGCCAAACCGGAGAAATTTACCGCATCGTCGGTATTGCCGAAGATATTACCCAGCGCAAATTAGCAGAAGAATTTCAAAAAGTAGCTCAAACCGCTCAAGCTGCAAACCAAGCCAAAAGCGCCTTTTTAGCTAATATGAGCCACGAATTGCGAACTCCCCTCAACGCGATTATTGGTTACAGCGATATGCTCAAAGAAGACGCCGAGGATTTAGGCTGCGAAGATTTTATCCCCGACTTGCAAAAAATTCAAACAGCGGGCAAACACTTGCTATCTTTAATTAGCGATATTCTAGATATTTCTAAGATTGAAGCAGGTCGGATGGAACTTTATTTAGAAACTTTCAATCCGGTTAATTTAATTGACGAGGTAGTTTCTACTGTCAAACCCTTGGTAGATAAAAATTCTAATAAGTTTGAAGTTGATTGTGGTAGCGACTTGGGAATGATGTATGCTGACATTACCAAAACTCGTCAAATATTGCTCAACCTGCTGAGTAATGCAGCCAAATTTACGGAACAGGGCACTATTACCCTCTGCATTGAAAGAGTTAAACATGACAGCTTAACAACTCAAGAAATAGCAGAACCTTCCGACTCAATAATTTTTCGCGTAGCAGATACGGGCATTGGGATACCCCCCGAACAATTGCAGCATTTATTTCAAGCTTTTATGCAGGGCGACGCCTCAACTACGCGCAAGTATGGCGGCACGGGTTTGGGATTGACTATTAGCCGTCACTTTTGCGTGATGATGGGTGGCGATATGCACGTTGAAAGCGAGTTAGGTTGTGGTTCGGTTTTTACTGTGTGCTTGCCGACGCGGGTTGAATTATTGGTCAGCAGTTAGTCTTGCTATGCGGGACGCACTTGTTACACAAGAAACCAGGTTTATTGACAAAAAACCTACGCTTTTAGATCACTTCGGGGCAATAAACCAAGGTGATGATAGGATACACCATAAGTCCTAATCCTAGTTAATTTGCCGTTTCTGCCGCCCTAAAAGTTGAGCTGTTAATACGCCGCCGACAAAGCCAAAGAAATGCGCTTGCCAGGAAACTCCTGGCTGCGAGGGCAAAACTCCCCAAATTAAACTGCCGTAGAAGAAACCGACAATTAAAGATAACAAAATAGAGGTAAAGCTGCGTTCAAAATAACCCCGCAGCAGCAAAAAGCCGAAGTAACCAAAGATTAATCCGCTGGCACCAATGTGAACGGAATTAGGCGCGCCGGTTAGCCAAACTCCGAATCCACTGACTAGCACAGTGACGGCACTCACGATAAAAAAGTCGCTAATTTCTCGCAGCATAATCAACCAACCCAATGTCACAAAAGGGAGGGTATTGGCGGCTAAGTGAGCAAAACTGCCGTGTAGAAAAGGCATCAACAGGATGCCTTGAAGTCCGTCGAGGCTGCGGGGGCGGACTCCGTAGGCATTCAGCCTGCCTCGGAACACGAATACATCGACAATTTCGATAATCCACAGGAGGGAGACGAAGCCACCGAGAATGGCGGCGTGGCTTTGCAATTCGCGGGTGATAGTTTTGGTTTCTGGGTTACTCATGGGTGGTGAGGGCGGTGATACCGATTATTTCTCATTGTAGAAGTTTCTGAGCGATCGCGAGCAAAGATTGTTGGGGCGAGGTTTCAGGGGTTTTTGCAGCAGAGCTTATTTAGAAATATTATAACTTTCATTAAAAGTTCCGCATTTTCACGTATAGGATAATTCACCTCGATGCGTCACAATTGTAATTGAACTACAAAAGGAGAGTCAACCGAAGGTTGAAGCTAAAACGTAGAAAACAGAATTTTACCCTATCAATCAATTGTTGGGCTTGAAATGAGGACACTTTTTAGAGCGCACACCGTCTTAAAAAAAAATCAGGAACTACTTTTCTCGCCCTAAGTCATTAATTTAAGAAGTTCAATCCGGTAAAGCAAAACGAGATGCTGTAGATACTGATTGTAGATAATATCGCACAAGCTCTACAGAGAGTTCTTGGCACCTCGTTATAAAAGAGGAACAGAGCAAAATGAACGTATTTGATCATAGAGTCTCCTACCGAACTCTGCCAAATTGGGTAGGATTTGGCAAACAAGAAACCGCCGTTAATGTCGCTACAAATTCTCAACCTTACGGTCAAAAGCCACACTTTGACCCCTTGCATTCGGTAAAACAATGGCTTGATAACACTGCAATTAAAAGTCAAAAGTTGGCTCGGTTGCTGTGTAAGTTTATTCCCAGCCAGTGTCCGTTTGAGCGGGAAGTTAAAATTGGCGATCGCACTTTATTATCCATTCCGCCGCTGTGCAAGTTAAATCCGCTTTACGAGCAAGTGGTTGGGCTGCGCTTTCGAGCTTTGTGTTATTTGGCTGACGAGTGTGGCGAAGATGTAACTCCTTATTGTTAATTCTGCAAAAACTTAAATTTTTCACTGTCTTTTCACCCTCCCTTCTCCTTGTTGGGGAGGGTTTTTGTTTTGATATTATTCGGCGGTTGAAACCTGTTAACCTCAAACTCAAATGTGGCGAAGCGCCAGTCATTTGAGTTCGAGGTTAAATTACACAAACTTTCGTCTGCTTCAGCATAAAAGCCAGATATTCTGTTAGATCCCCGGCTTTTTGAAGAAGTCGGGGCTTGAAAGAGCGATCGCATTTAAATACTAAAGGGAGCGAATCACTCGTTGTTCGAGAATGCGTTTGCCTTTGTTATAAATACTAAGGCTAGCTCCTGTAACAATGTAATCGTAGGCACCATTTTTTGCCACGTAACCAGTCCCCTCTTCAGTTCGAGCACGCAGGGCGATTGTGCTGCCGTTACTCTTTTTAACGCCGTAGTAATATAGTTGATTGGCGTGGTTGTAGCACAGATAAATCCGAAAGTTGCTCGTCTCGAAATAGTTTTCCACTTTCTGTCTTTTGCGAGCACAAAAATCTCTCACCAGTTTTTGGGGAGTGGATACCTGAGCTATTTGTATGGTTTCAATCGGAGACTGAGTGCGAGACGCTGTTGGTGCAGTGCTTGTGTTCGATTGTCCTAGAGCCAAGGTTGCCGCTGGATTGCTGGCAAATAGCATTAAACCGAGTAAGCTGGTTTGTGTGAGTCTTGCTGTGAAGTTCATAAGTCATTCCTTTAAAATATGTTGATGCGTCTAATCTAGGTAAGTTGGATTGATTAGGGCGATCGAACAGTACAGTTTTCACAATTGGCCTAAAGGAGGAAATGCCTGGATGCAATTTCCGTTTTCCCTGAGATAGGGCGCTATTCTCAATAAGCTTTTAGGGGCAGGCTAGAAGCCCACCCCACAAGAGGATTGAATGTATAGTCGAAAGCTGGTTGCTGAGAATGATATTTTTCTGTGAGTTTCCCTGCAACTGACTAGCCAACGGACAATTAAAAAACTGGCACTTTGGATTGCTGAGAGGACTTATGTACTAACAGGCGATCGCGAGGACAAAGCAGAGAATTATTTTAAATATTGTGCGCCAACTGCGGGCGCGGATGCTAATTTTCATCAATTTCTATAAGTGCGATCGGGTAGTCGTGACAATGCAGGACTACCATTTTATTATGTGTGGGTTGGCTTATAATATCTAAGGTATACTGATTTAATAAATCTATTGTACTAAATATTCTTTCAAGTGGCTCCTAAAGTTACGAGAGAGTTAATCATTTTCAGATAAAATATTACTTTCTCAATCATCGTTCAGTATTCGAGGCCAAAAATGGGGGAAATTTCAGAGATAAGCCGTTTTCAAGGACGAGTGGTAAAAATTTTTAGTGATAAAAGAGGCGGATTCATTTCGCCCGATGATAAAAGTGATGACCTTTATTTTATCGATTCACAAGTTGAACACGATAAATTTGGAACTTTGAAGCCGGGATATGTCGTTACTTTTACTGTTGGTCAAGGCAAGGATGGCAAGCGGTTTTTTGCTAATAAAATAGAAGTAGTCAGCGAAGGAGTTCATAGGCTTTCTCCAACAAAAAATCGTTTTTCTGGCTATGTAAAAAACATTTTTACTAACAGAAAATGGGGTTATATTACGCTTGAGGGAAGCACTCAAGAGCTCTATTTTATAGCCAAGGAAGTAGAAGATAATAAATTTGAAAGTTTGAAAGTAGGCGATGCAGTTACCTTTACCATTGGTGAGAGCGAAGATGGGAGACGATTTGCCAATAGAATCCAACTTATTAATTTTGACCAAATAGAGCAAAATGATACTCCTGCTGAGTTGCTCCCCACTCCTATCACCTGTGATGAACTTAAAAACCAAATAATTGAGCAATTTAAGCGAATAGTACATACAACCAGCTCAAGTGAATTTGAGGACTTGACTTTTTTATTACTGAAAAATTTGGGCATCCATTATCTATATCAATATGACAAAAGAAACCAAGCTGGTAGAGCCGATGGATTTTTCATTATTGGCAACCTTGCAGTAATGTATGATTGCACGCTCAGGGAGGGTTTTGAAGAATATAAAAAAGACCAGATTGAAAACTATATAAATAAGCTTGAGCAGGCTCAGTTGACATTTAACCTGAGATCTTCAGACGGTGTACAAAAGAAAAAAACTCTTAGAATTGATGGCAAAAGCAAACAAGTTTGGATTATTACTCTAGGTCAAACGCGAGAAATCAGTGATTACGGTAATATCAAAGTTAAGGAAGTTTCGGTAAATCATCTTATTTGGCTACTTCAAGAGAGATTAAACCGAGATGTGATTGAAGAAGATGATTTGGCCCTTAATCTACTATCTCGTATAGAAAAGGTCATTCCTGCTTAAAGCAGTTTTGCATTTGGAGTAAGGTGGGCAAATGCCCACCCCACCAATCACCTACGCCCCGACCGATTCCTTCGCTGCGTACAGCACCTCAACGGTAATCTTATCAATCCCCCGATCGCGCGCAAACTTCTCAGTATTCCGCTTCACCTTACCCCGCACAAAACCAGGGATTTTATTCAACTCAGCCTGTCCATCCTTCGTCCAACCCATATCAGAGTCAGCCGAAATTCCCTTCGTAATTACTTCCTTGGTATCGTGGCCGCCGAAGATTTCCAGCAAGTGGTCTTCCATTCCCAAAGTAAAGGAATTGTAGACCAAATCTACGCACTGATTCGTGCCTTCATAACCCAAAAAGGGCTTGTAGCCGATCGGGAAATTTTGGACGTGAATCGGTGCAGCAATTACGCCGCAGGGAATATCCAACCGCTTACCTACGTGGCGTTCCATTTGGGTGCCGAAAATTGCCGAAGGTTCCGCTTTGGCGATCGCATCTCCAATCGCCCCGTGATCGTCCGTCACCAGCACTTCATCGCAATACTCGCTAACCTGTTCCCGGAACCAATCAGCGTCGTGTTTGCAGTAGGTTCCTGCCCACACAACGTGGATTCCCATCTCGCGAGCCAAAATCTTCGTCATCGCCGCAGCGTGGGTATTATCGCCAAATACGACGGCTTTTTTGCCGGTTAAGTTTTGGCAGTCGATCGACCTTGAGAACCAAGCAGCCTGCGACACAAACCGCGTTTGTTGGTCAATAAAATTTTCGTAATCAACATCCGCACCTTGAGCATTCAAAACTTCCTGAATCTTGCGGATACAGCGCGCAGTTTCCACCACACCCATCGGCGTAATATCCACCATCGGCGTGCCGAATTCTTTTTGCAAATACTCCCCGGTCATCATCCCCAATTCCCGATAAGGAACCAAGTTAAACCAAGCGCGCGGCAGTCTTTTTAAGTTATGAACCGAAGCACCTTCGGGAATAACTTCGTTGACTTCAATGCCCAAATCTGCCATCAAACGCTTCAACTCGGTGCAGTCATGCTGGTTGTGGAAACCCAGCGTAGACATACCGATAATGTTGACAGATGGTTTTTCGCTTTTGGCTTCTACTAAATCGCCTTTTTTGCGGGCTTTGGTAATGTAAAATTGGACGATTTGATCCAAAGTGCGATCGGCAGCTTGCAGTTCGTTGACCCGATAATGGTTAACATCCGCCAGCAATACATCGCCTTTGGCATCCAATTGAGCTCGCTCCACGAAGTTTTCCAAGTCTTCTTGCAGAATGCTGGAGGTGCAAGTCGGGGTGAGCACGATTAAATCTGGGTGTTCTTCTCTGTCTTTGCGGGTGATGTTGTCCACCACCCGTTCCTGCGAACCCCGCGCCAGTACGTGTCTGTCAACGACGCTGGTAGTTACTGGGGTGAAATCCCGTTCCCTCTCCAGCATGGAACGCATGACGTTAAAATAGTCGTCTCCTATGGGTGCGTGCATGATCGCATGGACGTTTTTGAAGGAAGTGGCAACGCGCAAAGTGCCGATGTGGGCTGGGCCTGCGTACATCCAATAAGCCAATTTCATAGGTATTTTCCTGGTGCTGGTTGAGAATTGCCCGATCGGGCGATTACTGCTAAATTTTAAGGTTGTTTCTGATTTTCTCACCGGATGAATCCTTGAGAAATACTAACTTTCTGAGGATTTACACATTTGGGAAATGCTCAAACGCTTTGTCTGCGTGGCATTTGAGTCGTAATTCAAACAACTTTACCTGGGTTTTATGGCAATAATTCTTAATCTTTCCTCAAATTTTCTTAAGAGTTAGGCCAATTTGATTAATGTAGGGTTCGCTGCCGCGCACCAGACAAGGTGCAATAATTCTGCATTTTTTGTCAAATTTACTCTGGTCAAACGGTCAGTTACTATTGTTAATCGATCGGTCAAAATAGATAGAACTGAAGGAAATTGCAGCTTCCGAAGCAACACTTAACTGCCTCCGCGCCTCGGTCGCGAATTATAGTTAAGATTTGCACCGCCAGGTTTTTTTAAAGCACCCCAAATTGGTGCCGATCACCGGAAAAAATAAATCTTTCAGCACTTGCGTATTTTCACAAGATGTGGTGACGATCGACTAAAGTCAAGCGATTGCTTGGAATCTGAGATGATTTAGTTGTCAGCATGGCGATCGAGCATTAGAGTAAATCCTTACACAAATCCTGTATTTGTGATCTTGTTTACCTAACTGCTGAGGTGACGAAAGCCCCAGCGTGCTTTTGTCAGCAGTAGCTCTTTGCTGTCCAGGCCTGCTTTCCCACACATCCCAAAAGATAGCTCTTGAGCGATAATGAAGAATAACATAGGATTTACGAAAAGAAACCCGATTTACACGAAAAAATCTTGGGTTTGTCAACGACTAGCAACGAAGAAACCCGGTTTCTAGCCCGCCGCGCGTCAGTCCTGTAACATTGACCAAGCACACCTAATTTGAGAGAACCCAACTATGATGGCAATTCCCGGCGTTGCAGTTCTCGCTCTCATTTATGAAAGCAGCACTTCCCTGGTTTACCGCGGTCACAACGAGCAGAACAACCAACCTGTTATTATCAAACTTATCAAAGAAGACTATCCGACTCCTGAAGAACTGAATAGATACAAGCGCGAATATGAGATCACTGCCAACTTAAGCCTGTTGGACGGAGTTGTGAAAGTGTATAAGTTGCAACAGGTTAGAAATAGTCTGGCAATGATCTTAGAAGACTTTGGCGGGGAATCTTTAAAAATATTTATGGGTTCCCAAAAATTTACCATTTTAGGATTTCTGACTACGGCTATCAAAGTTGCGGAAACTTTGGGCGAAATTCATGGAAAAAATGTAATTCATAAAGATATAAATCCCTCTAATATAGTTTTTAACCCAGCTACAGGACAAGTTAAACTCATAGATTTCAGCATCTCAACTGCATCCAACCTGGAAAATATTCCAAATAAAAATCCCAATTTTCTAGAAGGCACTTTAGCCTATATGTCGCCCGAACAAACCGGCAGAATGAACCGGGTAGTCGATTACCGCACCGACTTTTATTCCCTCGGCGTGACTTTTTATGAAATCCTGGCAGGACAACTCCCTTTTCCCACTACAGATCCCATGGAGTTAGTTCACTGTCACATAGCCAAACAGCCAGTACCTCTCGCTGAAATGGCCCCAGAAATTCCTCAAGCTGTTTCAGATATTGTGATGAAATTGTTAGCAAAAACCGCTGAGGAGCGCTATCAAAGTGCTTGGGGGCTAAAAGCCGATTTGGAATCCTGCCTGTTTCAGTGGCAAACATCTGGGGTTATTTCTGAGTTTCCTCTCGGCAGCCAAGATATTTCCGACAAATTTCAAATACCTCAAAAACTTTACGGCAGACAGCGAGAAGTTGAAACTCTTTTAGCGGCATTTGAACGGGTAGCAGCAACAAATAATCGAGGCTACCGCACCGACGATACTCAAATTTCTGTCATCAAGAAAGAGAGCAAATCGAAAAAAGAAATTCCGTTGTCAGTCCTGGCGAGAGGACAGCATAAATCCCGCAGCGAGATGATGCTGATTGCTGGTTATTCCGGTATTGGCAAATCTGCAATGGTGAAGATTTTAGACAAACCGATTACCCGCAAGCGTGGCTATTTTATTTGGGGAAAATTTGACCAGTACAAGCGGACTATTCCTTACTCGGCAGTTGTCAGCGCTTTTTCGGAATTGGTGCGGCAACTGTTAACTGAAAGTGAGGCTCAATTAGCAGTTTGGCGCGAAAAACTCCGCAGTTCTTTCGGTCAAAATGGGCAAATTATTATTGATGTACTTCCCGAAGTTGAACTCATTGTCGGGGCTCAGTCTCCTGTAGCTGAATTGGGGCCGACGGAATCTCTGAACCGCTTTAATTTAGTATTTCAAAATTTCATTCGCGTATTTTGCCAGCCCGAACATCCGCTGGTCATTTTTCTCGACGATTTGCAGTGGGCTGATTCGGCTACTCTCAAATTGATCGAATTGATGATGACAGATGAAGCGACGCAATATCTGTTTTTAATTGGTGCTTATCGGGACAATGAAGTTAGTCCTACTCATCCTTTAATGATGACTGTGGAGACGCTGCGGAATCAGGAAGCTATTATTAATCAGATTGCTTTGTCGCCGCTGGGGGTGGAAAACATAACTCATTTGATTGCCGAGACTTTGCACAGCGATCGAGAATCTGTCAAACCCTTAGCTGAATTGGTAATCAGCAAAACGGACGGCAATCCTTTTTTTGTCAATCAATTCCTGCAAACATTGTATCAAGAAAACCTGCTAGTTTTTCATCCGCCGCAGTCGGGGAGCAAGGGCGGCTGGCATTGGGATATGACTCAAATTGAGCAGTGCGCTATCACTGATAATGTAGTAGATTTGATGGTACAAAAATTGAGAAAACTGCCAACTTCAACGCAGCAAGTTTTGCGTTTAGTGGCTTGTCTGGGCAACGAATTTGACTTGAATACTCTTTCTTTGATTAATGAAAAAGAAGCCTCGGAAACTTTTTCTCACCTGTTGCCGGCGATTAAGTCGGGACTGATCCTGCCTACTTCGGAATTGGAAAGCAAGTCATTAGATTACGTGATGTTTCCGCTTTTAATTCTAAATTATAAATTTTTGCACGATCGGGTACAGCAAGCAGCTTACGCTCTGATTGACGACTCGCAAAAAAAGGCAGTTCACCTGAAAATAGGCAGGCAAATCCTAGAAAACACTCCGGCTGAATATCGCGCTGACAGAATCTTTGAATTAGTCGATCACTTGAATGTAGCTCGATCGCTAATTAAAGACGATCGAGAATTAATTGAACTGGCAACGCTGAATTTAGACGCCGCGCGCAGAGCCAAAGATGCCACTGCTTATGTTGCTGCCTTGCAGTATTTGACCGCAGGCATGGACGGTTTGAGCGCCGATATTTGGGATGCCCACTACGATTTAGCCTTTGCCTTGCACATGGAGCGGGCAAATGTTGAGTATTTAAACGGTTATTTCGAGAACTCTGAAGAATTTATTAACATAACGTTGGAAAAAGCGCGATCGCCCTTAGAAAAGGTAGAAATTTACAACCTGCTGATCGTGCAGTACACCCTGCGGGCGAAGTACGAAGAAGCCGTTAAAGCAGGAATCCAAGCTTTGGACTTGCTAGGCATTGACTTGCCGCTAGACGGGCTACAAAAAGTCATATCCGAAGAATTTGCAGCAGCTACCAATATTTTAGCAGGTAGAGAAATAGCTTCTCTAATTGACGCCCCCGAAATGACAGTACCCGACAAAAAAGTTGCAGTCAAATTAATTACAAACTTGCTGACATCGGCGTACCTCAAAAATCCCGACTTGTGGAAAGTCAGCGTTTTAAAAGGAGTCAATCTTTCTCTACAATACGGTTTAGTACCCGAAGCCTCTCTTTGCTATGCTGGCTACGGTATGTTCTTAAACGCAGTTTCCGGAGATTACAAAGCTGCCTATCAATTCGGCTTGCTCTCGCTAAATCTCAGCGAAAAATCTGGCAATATCGGCTTGAAATGCAGAGCTTGTTCATCCTTGGTCAGTATTTTTTATTACTGGTTCAATCACATCAAAGATTCCCATGCAATCAGCAATGAAGGATATCAAGCAGCTTTAGAATCAGGAGATTTAGAGTATGCGGGTTATATCCTGTCCAACCGCATAGCTAACTCATTTTTTCAAGGTAAAGAAATATCGCAAATTCTGGCCGACACGAGCAGGTATTTGCAGTTCAGCCAAAAAACAAAAAATCAGCTCGTAACCGATATCTTATTAGGGGTAGAGTTGATTCTGCGTAACTTGAGCAAACTAACTCCTGAAAAGTTTGTATTTGAAAGCGAAGATATCAGCGAAGCTGAATATGTACACAACTGTCAAGCTCATCAAAATTTATACTCGCTCTGTCTTTATCAGATTCGCAAATGCCAGGTAATGTACTGGTACGGCAACTTCAACGAAGCGCTACAACTAGCTTTTGAAGTAGAAAAACAGCTCTCTTTTATTACCGGAGCAATACCCGCTACTGAATGGAATTTTTTCTTTTCTCTAACTTTAGCCGCCGTTTTCCCAAATGTTTCAGAAGACAAGCAAAAGGAATACTTGGAAAAGTTAGAGGAAAACCAAAAACAGATGAAAATTTGGGCAGACAACTGTGCCGAAAATTTTCTGCACAAGTACCTTTTGGTACAAGCAGAAATAGCCAGAATTTCCAAGAAAGATTCAGAAGCTGTAGAACTGTATGATTTCTCTATAAATTTAGCCCAAGACAATGAATTTGTCCAAAATGAAGCGCTAGCTAATGAACTAGCAGCTAAGTTTTGGTTGAGTAAAGGCAAGTATCAATATGCCAAAATCCACTTGCGCGAAGCTCACTCGTGCTACTTGCGCTGGGGTGCAGTTCGCAAAGTAGAAGATTTAGAACAGAAGTATCCGCAGTTGCGGGAAATGACGCCGCTCAATGGAAGTTTTAACAACAATCAAACTACCACAACTATTCATACTTCTACTGGCAGCGATGCGAGAGTGCTGGATTTGGCAACGGTAATGAAAGCATCTCTGGCGATTTCTAGCGAAATTGTCCTCGATAAGTTGCTGGCTTCTTTGATGAGAATCTCCTTAGAAAATGCGGGTGCTCAATTAGGTTTTCTGATTTTAGTCAGAGACGGTAAATTGTTGATTTCAGCTAAAGCGTCAGTATTTGCTGAAGATGTAGCCGTGCTGCAATTTACGCCTGTTGCAGACTATCAGGATTTACCGGTGACGGTGATTAATTATGTGGAAAGGACTCGCTCGGATTTGGTGTTGAGCAATGCGGCGGCTGAGGGGCTATTTACAGCAGATCCTTACGTCGCCAAACACCAACTTCAATCTATTTTGTGTACTCCAATCATCAATCAAGGCAAACTAATCGGCATTCTTTATTTAGAAAACAATTTGACTGTCGGAGCCTTTACTCCCCACAGATTGGAAGTTTTAAGGTTGCTTTCTTCCCAAGTGGCTATTTCTTTGGAAAATGCTCTGCTTTACAATTCTGTGGAACAGAAAGTGCAAGAGCGGACGCAGGAGTTAAATGAAAAAAACGAGCGTTTAGAACAAACTTTGCGCGAACTTAAACTCACTCAAGCTCAATTAATTCAAACGGAAAAGATGTCGAGTTTAGGGCAAATGGTGGCTGGTGTAGCTCACGAAATTAATAATCCTGTAAGTTTCATCTACGGCAATCTTAATCCGGCTAGCGAATACGTTAAAGACTTGCTAAACTTGATAGAGCTTTACCAGCGGCACTATCCAGAACCTGCGGATGAAATTCTAGAAGAAATAGAAACAATTGAGCTGGAATTCTTGAGCGAGGATTTGCAAAAGCTGCTGGATTCCATGAAAGTAGGAGCAGAAAGAATCCGGGATATTGTGCTAAGCTTGCGGAATTTCTCGCGCCTCGACGAAGCGCAAATGAAGTCGGTAGATATCCATCAAGGCATCGACAGTACGGTGATGTTGCTGCAACCCCGCCTGAGAAAAGAGGGCGGGCGTTTGGGAATTGAGGTGATTAAAAATTACAGCACGCTACCCCTAATTACTTGTTATGCGTCTCAGTTGAATCAGGTATTTATGAATATTTTGACAAATGCGATCGATGCTCTCCTCGTAGCAAGAGATTGCCCGGAAAACTCTCATCAACAGCCTACGATTACAATTTCTACAGAGGTGACAGACAGGAAGTCTGCCATAATTAGAATTGCCGACAGCGGGCCGGGGATGAGCACGGAGGTGCTGCACAAGATATTCGATCCGTTTTTTACAACTAAGCCGGTGGGTTCGGGAACTGGTTTGGGATTGTCTATTTCTCACTCGATTGTTGTCAGTTCTCACGGCGGAAAATTGACGTGCGTTTCTGCACCCGCAGAGGGGAGCGAGTTTATTATTGAAATTCCGATCGCCCCACGGCAAGTTTTGTAATCGGCGCCACCATCAACCAACATCCCCAAATCAATTCCAGTTAGCAACCATTAACAATCCGGCGACGCCTTGCGTTTACTAAACTTTGCATTCGCAATTCTAACTCGGCGAAAACTCTGCTGTAAAGTCGAGCGATCGGGTTTTCATAAAAGGACGATCGCCCTTTGGTAGCAGCACTGAGGACTTTTGATCACGACGAGGTGGCAAGGCTCCGGCAAAGCATAAAAAGTATCAGATTTTTTATTAAAAAAGTAAATAGTGTGTGTATCTTCACGATCGAACTGTAGATAGTAGATCATACTAAAATAAAAGTAATTTCAGATCATGAATATACGTCACTTCGGCAAAACTAAGGCGCTCCGATTGCAGCTCATACTGATCGTGCCATTTGTTTTGCAAATCTTTGGAGCAGTCGGTCTGGTGGGATATTTGTCGTTCAAAAATGGACAAAAAGCGGTAAACGACCTGGCGGATCGGTTGATGGATCGAACCAGCAGTACGGTGAATCAACATCTGAATGCTTATTTATCTATTCCGCATCAAGTGATTCAGATTAACGCCGATGCGATTCGGATGGGATTGCTAGATGTGCGCGATCGCCAAACCGTCGGTAAGTATTTCTGGCATCAAATGCAGGCCTATGACCTAAGCTTCATCGGCATTGCACTGACCACGGGTGAGGGAGTAGGAGCCGGAAACTACGACGGCAAAACCGTCACGATTGATGATTGGAGTCCCAAACCGCCGAATAATGTCACCAACTATGCCACCGATAACAAAGGCGATCGCACTCACGTCCTGGCTATTTATGATTGGAACAACTTCCAAGAACCCTGGTACACCGAGCCCCTGAAAGCAGGTAAACCCATTTGGTCGCGGATCGTCACCATGAATTATCCCAATTATCCCTACATCGTTGCCTCCGCTGGTCGCCCCATCTATGACGCAAATAATCGCTTGCTAGGAATGGTTGGAGTCGATATCCATCTGTTGAAACTGAGCGATTTCTTACGGAATATAGATGTCAGTAGCTCAGGGCAGGTTTTCATCATGGAACGAAATGGAATGTTGATTGCTAATTCTGCGAAAGAACAACCCTTTACTACCGTCAAAGACGAGATTCGGCGTTTGAAGGCGATCGACAGTGGCAATCCCATAGTGCAGGGAATTGCCAAACAAATCCAGCAACGCTTCAAAGGGTTTCAATCGATTTCTGAACACACGGAGCTCCGACTTGATTTTCAGGGAGAACTCTACTATGTGCAAGTCACTCCCTGGCGCGACCAATATGGATTGGATTGGTTAGTGGTGGTGAGTGTGCCAGAAAGTGAGTTCATGGCACAGATTGATGCCAATACTCGCACCACAATCTTGCTCTGCTTAGCAGCATTGGGGATAGCTTGTGGGATGGGCATTCTCACCTCCGGCTGGATTGCCCGTCCGATTCTGCGACTGAATCGGGCGAGTGAGGCAATAACATCTGGCAACTTCGACCAAGCTGTAGAAGACAGCCGTATTCAAGAACTCAACGCCCTTGCCAACTCCTTTAACCAGATGGCAAGACAACTGCGCGAATCCTTTACCGCCTTAGAAAAAAGTAATGCAGAATTAGAAGATCGGGTGGAAGACCGCACCGGTGAACTCAAAAACGCCCTAATTGAATTGCAACGCACCCAATCACAGATAATTCATAGCGAAAAAATGTCTAGTTTGGGGCAAATGGTTGGTGGAGTCGCCCACGAAATTAACAACCCAGTCAACTTCATTCACGGCAACCTCGTCCATACACAGCAATACGCCCAAGATTTGTTAAAGTTGGTGCAGCTTTATCAACAGCAGTATCCTAACCCTGCTGACGAAATTCAAATCGTAGCCGAAGAAATAGACCTGGAGTTCTTGCAAGAAGACCTGCCCAAAATGCTGTCTTCGATGAAAATGGGTACCGATCGCATCCGCCAAATTGTCCTATCGCTACGAAACTTTTCGCGGATGGATGAAGCAGAGTTTAAGCCAGTGGATATCCATGAGGGTATTAACAGCACCCTACTGATTTTGCAACACCGCCTTAAAGATAGACCGGAACGACCGTCCATTGAGGTGATTCAAGACTACGGTTCTCTACCCCTGGTGGAATGCTACGCCGGACAACTCAATCAGGTGTTTATGAATATTCTCACCAATGCGATCGATGCTCTCCTCGTAGCAAGAGATTGCCCCAAAAACTCTCATCAACAGCCGACGATTACAATTTCTACAGAGGTGACAGACAGGAATTCTGTCATAATTAGAATTGCCGACAGCGGGCCGGGGATGAGCACGGAGGTGCTGCACAAGATATTCGATCCATTTTTTACAACTAAGCCCGTGGGTTCGGGAACTGGTTTGGGATTGTCTATTTCTCACTCGATTGTTGTCAGTTCTCATGGCGGGAAATTGACTTGCGTTTCTGCACCCGGAGAGGGGAGCGAGTTTATTATTGAAATTCCGCTCGCCCCCAGGCAAGTTTTGTAGAGAAAGATAAGACGGCGGTCTTTTTTTGCACTAAGAAAACTGTACTTGCCTATATAAATCGCCGATCGCAATTTCCACACCCACTGATTCCAGTCGCAAAGTATCGCCCAAACCATACTCCGACAGCACCCATTGCCCCTGTTGATTGCGCCGAAACATTTCTACTCCGGGCTGTTCAACTTGCACCAAGACATACTCTTGCAGCGTTGAAAATTGGCGGTATTTAGCAAATTTTGCGCCGCGATCCACTGCTTCTGTGGAAGGTGATAAAACTTCGATAATCAAGGAAGGAAATTGCACCAATTGCGGATCGTTATCGCCAGTGTCGCAAGTTACGACAACATCAGGATAAAAATACTTTCGCCCCGGTTCTACTTGGATTTTGACATCTACGATGTAAACTTCGCAAGGGCGATCGACAAGGGCGTCATCTAGGATTCTGAAGAAATTGCCTGCAATCCGATTGTGATTGCGGGTTGTGCCAGTCATGGCGACGACTTCGCCATCCCAATACTCGTAACGTTCTTCTTGGGTGGGTTCCCAAGCTAGGTATTCTTCTGCGCTCATCGATAGGCGATCGGGTAAGGCAACCATAATGCGATCGGGAATGAAGTCTGTTTTTATAATAGCTCGAAGATGGCGATCGCCCTTTAATGAAACCGAGTTTTGCTAAGATGTAATAAATAAGCTAAAAAGCAGCAGGTAGCCATGACAGCCACCCTGATTCAAACCCCACAACCGGGAGTTGTGCTGAAAAATATTAGTTGGCAGACTTACGAATCTTTGGTAAACGAGTTAGCCCAACAGCGGGGAATTCGTTTGACTTACGATCGCGGAACATTAGAAATTATGACTCCATCAGCACCCCATGAGGGGAACAAAAAAATCTTAGGACGCTTTGTAGAAACAGTAACAGAAGAATTAAATATAGAAATTCGCAGCTTGGGTTCTCTCACTTGCAGGCGCGAGGATTTAGAACGCGGATTAGAACCGGATCAGTGCTACTACATCGAGAATGAGGAAATTGTCCGCAGCCTCAATCAAATCAATTTGAATCAAGATCCGCCACCGGATTTAGTCATCGAGATTGACATCACTAGCAGTTCTATTAACCGCATGGAATTGTATGCGACTTTGGGCGTGCCAGAGGTTTGGCGTTATGAGGATTCGCGTTTAATATTCTATCAGTTAGAAGGTCAGGAATATGTAGAACGGGAGGTTTCTCCTCACTTTCCTTTTTTGTCGCCATCTGAGATTATGGGATTTTTGGAAACGCAAAAAGATGTGGGGGAAACATCGATGATTCGAGGGTTTAGGCAGTGGGTGAGGAGTCAAATTCAGTCAGGGGGATGAAAGGGCGATTTATATTTGTGAAAGCTAAAAAAATTTTTTAGCTATAAATTCAAAAGAATACGCAGTCTTTCTTCTACCATCATTAATGTTGTGGGAGAAACTGTACCCCACAGTTCAAAAAATCTTTCTATACTGATCGATCGCACATCTTCACATTTAATGAAACTTCGCTGTCTAAGTCCTCCTTCTGGGGGGTTAACTTCGACGTGCTAGGGAATTCCTTTATCTTTCGATGTGACTGGTAGTACCACCACTAATCCCGAAGCACCCTGATTGAATAAATCTACAGATGTCACTAGACAGGGACGCTTGCCAGCTTGCTCTCTTCCTCGTGTTGGGTTCAAGTCAATCAGCCATATATCACCCCGTGATGGTTTTGCGGATGTCATTCTAAACCATCCTCTAAAGTGATATCCCAAGCTTCCCGTTCTTCAAGTTCTTCTTGCCAAGCTTCTGGGCGATCGCGTAAGGCAAGATAAGCTTGGTTGGCTGCTGCTAAAAACTGTTGTCTTCGGTATTGTTCTATTGCTTGTTCGACAACTGTTTCGATTGGTTTTCCTGAAAGTGCAGAGATTTCTGCGAGGGTTTGATAAGATGTATTGCTAATTGTAACTGTAGAAGTTTGATCCATGTTACTTTTTTACTTACCTCGACGTTACGCAGCTATTATAGCTTAAAAGCTTGCGATCGCACAGGCGGGACGCCCGTGCCACAAAAAAAACGCCTATATATCACAGTTAATCGACATCTAAATGCAGTTTGAGAGCAGTATTTACCAACTGCATGATTTCCTTACTCAAACTTCCCACGGCATCGCTGCTAATTCGCTGTTTAGAAATTGTCCGTACTTGCTGGGCTTGTACTTTAGAAGGTTTGGATAAACCGCTATCCTCTGGATTTAGTAAGACCTCGAAAGGGTAAATACGGGTTATATTAGAGGTAATTGGTATAATTGTAACTGTATTGGCGGCAGGGTTATTAGCGTCATTGCTCACCACCCATGCGGGACGGCGTTTATCTATCTCCGAACCAACGGTAGGACTGAGATTAGCGTAGTAAATTTCACCACGTTTCATCTGTCAATCCATCGGCAACTGTTAGCTCCCAAGCGGAGTCTAATTCACTGGATGCTTGTCGGTAAGCAGATTCTAGTTCTTGATTCCGCAACAATTCTAAAGCTACTTCAATTACTTGGGAGGGCGATTTGCATCCTTTAGCAATTTTGTAGGTTTCAAGAAAGTTTACTAGCGATTGTGATAGGAAAATTGATATTTTTTCAGCTTGCATTATCTTAGCAATTGGTAATTACAAAGATTTCTACTTGATTATAGCACAAGTAGTAAATTGCAGAATTGTAAATTAGCAAAACCCATAAACAGTTTATCGGCGATCGCAGAAACCCGGTTTTTTTTAGTCGCGTGGAGCCTCAGAAAGCGGGTTTCTTCGGAAAATATGGTGAGGCTGCGTAAATTATCGTAGAAACCCGGTTTCTTGGATGGTTGGGCGATCATCGCCTGTGGGATTAATTCACTTATAATCGCAAAAAATATCGCATTAATTTCGTCTCAAATTCTGTAATCATAAAAAAGGGTGTAAGCATTGAGCGCTACACCCTGTCACAGGTTTCTACAAAATCAATAATAATGTGGGGTATTCTTCAATTTGCACTTTAGAATATCTGATACCCCCAATCCCCCTTAATAAGCTATGCGTTACCCACATCTTTCTTAACAATCAGGAAAGCCTTGTGGAACAAGGCTTTCCTGATTTATTTTCCCACCCGTCTTGACAATTTGACACTTAGGTTTGTTGATAAAAAGTCAACTTTATTAAGAACTGGTGAGCGAGGAATGGGGGTTTGATAGCGTAAGAGCGATCGCTCTCCAAATGTTAAGAAAGATGTTTATAAAGCATAGCTTAATAAGGGGGACTTTTTAATAGGTTTTATCCCAGAATAAGGGGGGCGGTAAAATCGCTTTTTCCCAGAATAAGGGGATTGTTTTGTCTTGAAATGCTGCATTTAGGATATCTGGATGGAACTGGCTTCACACTTTTAAAAGTTGTTGATGATCACGGGTGGGCTTGACTTGGCAGGCGGAGACATGGGCAAGATGATTGGGGAAGGTTGCGGATAAGCCTGCGGGTATGCAGGAGCATAGGCGGGTTGCGGATAAGCCTGGGGATAGGCTGGTTGTGGATATGCGGGATATCCGGGCTGATATCCCTGCTGTGGATATCCGGGCTGATATCCCTGCTGTGGATATCCGGGCTGATATCCGGGCTGATATCCCTGCTGTGGATATCCGGGCTGATATCCCTGTTGTGGATATCCCTGCTGTGGATATCCGGGCTGATATCCCTGTTGTGGATATCCCTGTTGTGGATATCCCTGTTGTGGATATGCCTGCTGTGGATATCCCTGCTGTGGATATGCCTGCTGTGGATATCCCTGCTGTGGATATCCGGGCTGATATCCGGGCTGATATCCCTGCTGTGGATATCCGGGCTGATATCCCTGCTGTAGATATCCCTGCTGTGGAGATTCAAGTTGTGGAGTCGGATATGTTTCTGGGAATCCTGTTCCTTGAGTGCCCGTAAATTGTGGATAATTGGGTGGTATTTGAGTGTTATATCCATTACCGAATATACCTTCTACCGCACGCCTCCCTATCTGATCGAGGATAGGTTTGAGGGGAATGGCTAGAGCCTCTTGGTTATGAAATGCGACCATTGGAATGGACAATGCTATGAGGGCCGCGAGTTGACCGCATCCCTTCTGAAGCTGAGTATTTTGGGCAATCATTTTCGACTCCTTCCTTGGTGACAGCTTGGAGGTTAGGAGTTACGATCGCGCTTCCTGTGTCAGGCGCGATCGCGCAACTCAAGCTAAAGAGAATTAGGTACTTGATAAACCGAGCTATTGGCTAGGGCATCGGGCGGGAATTGGGTGCATTACCGTTAACATAAGCACTAGGAACCCACAGATTTTGCCCTGCCAGTTTGTACCAACGAGCGTCAGGAGATCCTAATTGCAAATCGGGTACTGTTTCCCCGTAAGCCCAACCGTCAAAGGAAAGTGTCTGGCGATAACCTACTCCCTGATTGCTTCGATCTGCAAGGCGAGGGCTATTGCGAAGAGTAATACCGTTACTTGACATCACCCACGCAGAGAAATTAACTTGATTGAAACCTTGCTGATTCACCGGTTTTGGGTTACTCGGACTGCGAACCCAAAACGAAATGTCACGGCGGCCATTAACGGATGTTCCAAAGCCAATAACGCTGACATTGTTACAGTTAAATTCGGAACCAATGCTATAACCATAGCGAGCATCTTGATTTGTGCCGCGTACTTGGATCTTGCCATTACTATTTACACTCTCAATTACCCCAATGTGCCCATAAGTTGTGTCTGCACCAGGGAAGGATGGCTGCATGACAACAACTGCCCCCGGTTGTGGAGAGGAAATTTGGCTAAATCCATTGCGGGCAAGGACAGAGCCATAATCTTTTGCAGCGGCAACGTATGGAGGCTGTAACTGAAAGCGAGAGTTTACATAGATAGGGCATTGGCAAAACTGTGCTGCTTGAGCGGGTTTAGCAGTTAAAGTCGTTAAAAGGGAAGTAGCCGTCAGAGTGCCACCTGTCGCGATCGAACCTAACATCAGTAAAGAAACTGCTGATTTAGAGCGAAGTAAGTTCATAATGGAATCTGTGAATAAAGTTAACTGTGGAGAAGCAATGGCTTAACGTTGCTTCCCACATTCCTGCTGCTACTAGAGATAACTGAGCGTGTTACCTCAGCACCATAACCATATTTTTATTGGAATTTTGCAGAATCACAATACCAAAAGTTCATTCATTTTGTTTGGCAGTTCACCATCAATTCACTCATAAAGTTCATAAAGTTCATAAAGTTCATAAAGTTTGTGGTAGAATCTATAGAAAATGTGGGCTAGGGCTAAATCATGGAGCTTGAAGATGCGTTAAGCTGGTTGAATCAGCGGGTAAAGGATCACAGAGGAGAGATTTTAAACGAGCTGGAAAAGGAAATTATCCGCAAATCCTGGGAGGGTCTGACATACGATAAGATGAAGATTCCTGGTTATAAGGTAGAATATATCGCACAAAATATCGCTCCGCCGTTGTGGAAACTACTGTCAAAGGCGACAGGAAAAAATGTAACTAAAAAGACCCTGCCGATAGTTCTGGAAGCATTGAAGGATGTGCGATCGCGCCCCTCACTCCCAGCCCCACTACCATCACAAGAAGGTGAAGGGTCGATCGCGCATCCCTCAATACCAAACCAGAATTTTGTGGGACGCGAAAAGGCGATCGCCCGCCTCAACACCCATATCAACCAAGGCGCAAAAATCATCGTTATCCAAGCTGCAGGCGGTGTCGGCAAAACGACTTTGGCCGATGAATATCTCATCTCTCAGGGTTTTGAGTTAGTGCTACACCTCCCGATGGCAAAGGAAAAAGAGAACATCCAACTTGTAGAGAGTGTAATTGAAGGATGGCTGAAACAAGACTTCGAGGAAGAACCAGGGCGAGAGTTTTGGGAAATGTTGCGGCGGCTAAAGCGGCAACTTCAAACTCGCAAAATAGGCGTGTTAATTGATAACTTAGAACCCGCACTAGATGGACAAGGCAGATTTATTGAACCCCATCGCCGCTATGTTGAATTGTTGCGAGTTTTGGCTGATGCAACTGTGCTGTCTGTGACGCTGATAACCAGCCGCGATCGCCTGTGCGAACCTGATGTAAATGTTGCTCACTATTCCTTGCCCGGATTGGATGAGCAAGCGTGGCAGCAATTTTTTATGAGTCGCCATATTAATATAGATATTCCCACACTGAACGCGATGAACAAAGCCTATGGAGGAAATGCGAAAGCAATGGGTATCCTCTGCGGTGCAATTCAAGCAGATTTTGATGGAGATATGGTAGGTTATTGGCGCGAGAATAGTGGCGATCCGTTGGTTAAGACTGACTTAAAAAACTTAGTAACCAGTCAGTTTGATCGCCTGCAAAAACTTAGCTCAGAAGCTTATCAACTCCTCTGCTGTTTGGGATGCTATCGCTATCAGGATGTGCCGACTGTCCCGACTGAGGGATTATTGTGTTTGTTGTGGGATGTGCCTGAAGGACAGCGCAGACGGGTGATTGAATCTTTGCGAAATCGCTCTTTGGTAGAGTTTAATGGAGAATATTGGCTGCATCCGATGATTCGGGAAGAGGCGATCGCGCGGCTGAGAGCAAGTGAAGATTGGGAAGAGGCGAATCGCAAAGCAGCAGAGTTTTGGACGGATAGTGCTAAGACTGTTGAAACTGTAGAAGATGCACTGATGGCTTTTGAGGCTTACTATCACTGTGTAAAAATTAACGACTTTGAGCAAGCTGGCTCTGTAATTGTGAGAAGGAGAGATACCAGTTGGAAAAAGGGAGAACGTCTGGGGGTTGCGTTTTATAGGTTGGGTTTGTTACAACCAATGGTTTATTCAATTAATTCAATTATTAGCGAAGTTAAAGATAATCATATACTGAGTATGTTGTTGTATAATCTTTTAGGGGATTTCTACTGGTTAACTGGATATATAAACCCAGCAATTGAATGTCACAGTTTATCATTCAAAGCAGCGGACTGTACCCTTTTATCTATTAATTTAAGCCATTCAATATATTTTGAGGCTAAAAAGTGGAAAACTTGGTCTTTAATTAATACAGGACTTTGTAAAATCGATTTATGGGAACTTGAAGAAGCTGTCAAATTGTTTAAAAACATAGAAGTTATTTGTAATCATCACGATTCAGAACATGGCTTGTCTAAGAATGAGAAAGACTATTTATACTGTTTAGCATTTTTGAACTCATGTTTAGGCTTTAAAGAGAGCGCTCTGAGTTATGCACAACAAGCAGAATTAGTAATTTCTAAAATAGATAATAGTTATTGGAGTAAAGGATATAGCTTATTGTTTATGGGCCTAACTTATAAAAATTTAGGAAAACCTGAAAAATCTTTTGAAATGTTCCGCCAAGCGATCGCATTTGCCGAAAAAACTCACTACACTCAAGTAAAAGCTAAAGCTTTAAGTGGTTTAGCAGAGCTTTATCGAGAACAGGGAGAATTTGCAACAGCGCTTTCCCATCATTCAGAATCAATCGAATTGCTAGACAAAATCGGCGCAAAATGCGATCTAGCGGAGGCTAATTATCAACTTGCCTTAACTTACCAAAAGATGGGTGATGCCGAGAAGAGTCAGACTGCGTTTCAAGAGGCGATTCGACTCTTTAATGAAATGGAAGCACCGAAGCAAGTTGAGAAAGTACGAAAGGCCATAGGTTAAGAGCGACGAAGTTTAGTTTTGGATCTATAAATAGCCTCTTAGTCCGCCTTCGCGGACTTCGTTTGTATAGACGCGGTTTCAACCGCCGAATTATCTAAACTAAAGCCTCCCGCTGAGCCTCCAACAATTGCTGAATCCCTGTTTCTGCCAAATCCAAAATTTGATTTAACTGACTGCGGCTAAAACTTCCTTCTTCCGCAGTTCCCTGAATTTCGATGATGTCCAAATCTCCATTCATTACCACATTACAATCAATTTCAGCCGCCACATCTTCAAGATAATTCAAATCTAAAAACGGCTCGCCTTCCAAAAGTCCCACAGACACGGCTGCCACTTGACGAATAATGGGCGATCGCTCTAACTCACCTTTTTGCACCAACTTATTCAAAGCATCAGCCACAGCCACAAACCCGCCAGTAATTGAAGTCGTGCGAGTCCCCGCGTCCGCTTGCAAAACATCCGCATCCACAAGTATGGTGCGTTCTCCCAATAGTTGCATATCCAAGCACGATCGCAAACTCCGTCCAATCAACCGCTGAATCTCTTGAGTCCGTCCCGATAATTTCATAAATTCCCGCTCTTGTCGCTGCGGCGTAGAACCAGGCAACATTCGGTATTCCGCTGTCAGCCAACCTTGTCCCGTATTCTCCAGAAATCTCGGCACTCCCGGCTTGATTGTCACGCTGCAAAGTACCTGAGTATCGCCACTTTTTGCGAGTACGGAACCGCTAGCAAATTTCGTAAACTCTCGATCGAAACTAATCGGACGAAGTTGATTTGGTTGTCTGCCGTCTGGACGCTGGAAAGACATAATATTTAGGTGATTGGTAATGGGTAATTGGATATTAAAGATTGAAAATAGGATATTAATCTTCCGGTCTTTTTTGATTCGTTAAATAAGCAGTCATTCAACCTAAAATGGAAAATCTAAAATGCTATGAGTATTGACCTTTAGCCTCGATCAATGTGAGAATATCTTGCTGGACTTGTTGTGGAGATTGATCGCCATCAATAGTTAACAATTTGTTGCGGTGTTCGTAATACTCTAAAAGAGGAATAGTGCGTTCGTGGAACAAATCGAGCCGACGCTGTAAAATTTCAGGATGGTCATCCGATCGATCGCGCTCGATCGACCTGCTCAGCAAAACTTCGATCGGCACTTTCAGCCAAATCGCCCAATCTAGCTCCTGCGCCAAATCCTCTAATAAAAAATCCAATTCCTCCGCTTGAAAAGCCGTTCGCGGATAGCCCTCCAACACCCAGCCATTAAAGACATCCCACAGCAGCAGTCGCCGGCGAAAGAATTGAATCATAGTTGCGTCGGGAACTAATTCCCCTCTTTCGACATAAGACACCGCCAGCTTGCCTAAATCTGTGTCTTCTGCGATCGCCTCCCGTAGAATGTCCCCCACAGCCAGCAAAGGAAGGCTCAAATTGCTGCACAGTAGTTCAGCCTGAGTTCCCTTTCCCGCTCCTGGCCCTCCCAGAATCACCACTCTCACAGTATCTGCTCCTAGTGCCGCGACATTCAAATTTTACGCGATGTGTGTACCTTTTCTTAAAAGCCCTGGACGCCGCAAGACTCTCATCACCTTTGTTTTTCACCCTATAACTGTATAAATGTCAAACTCCCCGCCGTATTTTGGTAAACAACCCCGTTTCGGCCTAAGTGCTAATTGAGTTCAAAAATCGCACAAACGACTGCGAATGCCACTGCAGCTAGCTTTTGACAACTTGTATATCTAGTGTTCGATCCGATGTGCACTCGGCCCCGTACACTATATATTGTCAAGCAGGCTTCAGCCACGCCAAGGTCGGAGCTGCACTCAAGACTTAGTTGCTGATTAAATATTGCCCTATGGTTGCTCAGTTACAAACCCCTAAACTAAATTTAAACCACAGCTTGCCCTACACAGTTCAAGGGCTGGTGCAAGTCTTTACAGGCCCGCACCGCTGCTTTTTTACCAGTGTCATGGCTCAGGCCCTCCGAATTGCAGGACAGGGAGCTCCCGTGCTAGCGGTGCAGTTCCTCAAAGGGGGAATTAATCAAGGGCATCAGCATCCGGTGCGACTGGGGCAAAATTTAGATTGGGTGCGCTGCGATTTGTCACGCTGCATTGAAAATGCCGATTTAGATGAGCTGGAGACGCGATCGATCGAACAATTGTGGCAGTATGTTCAAAATGCGGTGGGCGAAGGTCGTTATTCCTTAGTTATTCTCGATGAATTGAGTTTAGCGGTTAATTTGGGCTTGATTCCCGAAGCCGAAGTGGTGGCATTGATTGACAACAAGCCACATCATTTGGATCTGATTTTTACCGGGCCGTCCATGCCCCAAAGAATTTTGGATGTTGCCGACCAAATTACTGAAATTCGCCGCAGTTAAGGACAATGATTCAATTTGCGATCGCCTTTTTAGCGGTCGCATTTTTTATGTATAAAAATAGTATCTAAAAAAAAGAGGCGATCGCTTAGCTCAAAGAGCGATCGCACGCTGATCAATTTACCAGCGACGTTACGCTTGAACTACCGGATCGAACACAACACTCAATCGATCCGCCGGCACCATCCGCTTGAGAATTTTCAAGTGACCGTCTGCATCAGACCAACTGCGAAACTCACCCACAACCACCTTTTCCACATTTGGAAGCGAGCGAACTATAGTCCACGGCTTGAGACGTTTTTCTTGCAACATAATTATATCTCCTTGGTAAATTGGAGCCAAAGCCAGTCCACCATTCTTTTCCAGGGCCGAGGACTGGGTTTTGACTTTGTAAACTTGCCCTTCTCTCAAAACATAGCACAAAAAAAATAGTTTGTGATTATATGTTATTTTCCGCTTTTTTTAGAGCTATTTTCTACATAACAGATGCTTAAACTCAAAACTTGTTAACTCTTTAATTCGCAACTCAAAACTATTTAATGACTAACACTTCGACTTCGCCAGCGTGCAGCGTGACTAATAACTTCTGCCTTCTGGTTTGTACCTTCCTTCTACAAATCCCGCCGCGACAGCAGAAACCAGATCCCACCCAAACCCAAAACACCGCACAAAACCCCGCCTTCCCACCCAAAAACAGTCCCCCCCGGCAAGTGTCCCGGCTTTGCCTTAGAAGTAAAATTCAGCTCCGAATAGTATACCCACTGGCTGTTAACCCGCCAGCCCACTCGATCGCCAAACGTCTCCCAAACTGTAGCATCATAAACACCAGGCTTTCCCCCCAACTTCAGCCACAAACCCTTTTGCACAGAAAAACCGAATCTGCGGTGACTGTGCCGCACCCAAAGTTGATCGATAGTCTGCAAATCCTTAGCTGGAAACTTCCTAATATCTTCCTCGCTCAAATAACCCCGTGAAATTTGCTGCATCACCTCCAGCATTTTCACAGAAGTTTCCTCATCAGCACCACGCCAATTTTTAGCAGCCAGCAGCCTAGCCAAGTGAGAATAATCAATACCTTTTTCGGACTCTAAATTCACAGAAACTAGCGGAGAATCAGTCACCGGTTGAGTCGGAACCGAAGGACTAATGACCGTTGTCTGCTGCGACTTTTCCAGCACGGGGACAACAACAACAGAAGGTTTTAAAGCCTCCAAAACTTCCACAGCCGATTTGTAGCGATCTTTAACATATTCCTGAATCAATTTATCCAAAACCTGACCTAAATCCTCGCTAATTAGTGTTCCTTTTGGCAAAGCCTCCCTCCAAAGCCACCGGCCTTCAAGCGGATCGTAAAGGTCATCGTGAATGTCGCCGTAGATATCCAGATAAGGCATCACAGAAGTCAGCAAGCGAATGCAAGTCACCCCTAAACTATAAAGGTCGCTAGCAGGAACAGCCCTACCATGACGCTGTTCTAGAGCCGCGTAGCCGGGAGTTCCCAACTTAGTTCCTGTTTTGGTCGGAGCCTCAGCTACTACCTGTTTAGAAACCCCAAAATCTATCAGCACTAACTTACGATCGCGAGTTCTGCGGATCACATTCTCAGGCTTAATATCGCGGTGAATTACATTTCTGTCGTGAACAAACTTCAATAAAGGCAACAAATCTAACAGCAGTTCGCAAGTTTTAATTTCGCTATAAGCACCGTACTTATCTAACTCATCCTTTAAATTATAGCCATCAATAAACTCTTGCACTAAATACAAGCGCCCATCTTCCTCAAAATAAGAAATTAACTGAGGAATTTGCGGGTGCTTCAGTTCGTATAACCGCCTTGCCTCTTGTTCAAACAGTCGAACATATTTTTTAAAATGACCGGGCTTCCGCTGAAACTCTTGAGGGGGTGACAACTGTTTAATCACGCACAATTCCTCAAATTTTCCATGATTAACAGCTCGGAAAGTCCTACCAAATCCCCCATCGCGCAGCGGTTCAGTTGCTGCATAAAGGTCTTTTAGCAGCAGCTTTGAACCACAATTAAGACAATACTTTGTGCCTGGTGGGTTCTGACGCTTGTCTCTTGGGCAATCGAGATTAAGGCAGTATGTCATATATTAAAAAAATGCGAACAAAATTAGTAGGAAGGGTTTTATATTATTCAAGAGTCCGATCGCGAGCTGGTTTTTGTAGAGGCGAGACCTCGAACCTTACGGAGGCGGCAGCCACCCTCGCGCTCAGAGGGGGCGCTCTCACCAGACTGCCCCTGAGCAAGTATAACTCTCTTAAGGGTTTGACCTCAAACTCCAAGTCCACATCTAACCTTAGACTCCGATCCGTGCAATACATTTGATTGAGCGGTCAAAGAGCCACCAGATCAAACAGAAATAGTAATTTATTAGCAGCCCCGTGAGCTCGCAATGCCAAAAAAACTGAGGATTCCGCCTGAGATATAATTTTATTGCCAGAGAGAAGCACACTAACGGGAGCCACAGGTTCCCTCAAGTTCGATCTACTTTAATATTTTACCCGTATAATTTTTAACTTAACCCGGCATAATTAACAATCCAAAAATCCCCAACAAACCCACGTTAAAATCAATACTAGCTTCCTCGATCGCAATCCGAGCCCGACCAGACACTTAGCTAGTTTTCCCTGTTTCCTTTTTTCAGCTATTACCAGTTACATCTAATTCGATCGGTCTACTTAATTAGGAATCACCAGTGACACCAAAACTACAGCCCTCTCTCACTCCAAACTCCCGCATAAAATCACCCAAAGTACCTTGGTTCGAGCGGTTCATGGCACTGGTCGCCCTCGGAAATTTAAGCCTAGTATTATTTGACATAACTTACGTCCCCGGTCGAGATTTTTACCTCCGGAAAATGCCAGCTCTCACTCAAGTATATGACCCATTTAAAGGAATTAAACCCCACCGAGACACCCAGCAATATCTGGAAACCTTAGAAGAATTAAAAATTCAAGTAGTGCAAACAGGGTTGCCCTCTCCCCAAGTAGCAGCAAAATTGCAGGAAATAAACAATCTGAGCGCGAAAATGATCGACGAAGATCCCTTTCGAGTAGCATCAAAAAGTGGCACCCTAGAAAAAATAAAAGACCGGATGCGCGATCGCGCCCCGAATCCGCAAGACTCCGCTAAACAATCATTCCAAAGATTCTGGAGCCAAGACTATTTAAACAAACAAGGCTGGCAAAAAGAAATCAAGTGGTTTGACGCCAAAATCAAGCCATTAATCGCCACCAACTATTACCGCGAGATCGGAGAAAACGGCGAATTTACCGATAACTTCTGGCTAATCGACCTGCCATTTATTGCCATATTCGCGATCGAATTTCTAGCCCGCACCTACTTGCTCAGCCGCCGCCACCGCAGCGTCACTTGGCGAGCAGCCATGCTCTGGCGATGGTATGACATCTTCCTGCTGCTCCCATTCTGGCGCCTGTTGCGAGTATTACCCGTCACAATTCGCATCCACCAAGCTAAAATGCCAGATCTCCAACCCATACGCACCCAAATCAGCCGAGGTTTTGTCGCCAACTTCGCCCAAGAATTGACCGAAGTTGTAGTAATTCAACTCATCAACCAGATGCAACAATCAATTACCACAGGCGAACTAGCTCGTCAACTCTTTCAATCTCAAAAACAGCGCTATCTAGACATCAACAATATCAATGAAATAGAAGCGATCGCCACCCATCTAGTCCAAATAACCGTCTACAAAGTCCTCCCCCAACTCCAGCCAGACCTAGAAGCCCTCCTCCGCTACAATATTGAAAGCTTCCTCAAACAATCCCCCCTCTATCAAGGATGGAAGCAAGTACCCGGCCTGGGAAACCTGCCCGAACAGCTAGCACAGCAATTAGTTGCAGAACTCTCCAAATTAGTCACCCTCGGCCCCCAAGATGCCTACGAAGCCTTCAAAATCGCCAGCGAAGACCCCATAAGTATCAAACTCTCAAGCCAGCTAGTCCAACACTTCGGGCAAGCTTTAGGAAACGAACTGCAACAGCAGCAAACCTGGCAAGAAATACAACTGCTGCTGTGCGACTTCCTAGAAGAGTTCAAAATCAACTACATTCAGCGGTTGAGCGAAGAAGACTTCGAGAAAATTTTAGAACAAGCCAAAGAACTGCAACGGATAGCCCCGCGTTAGGGCTAGTCTCCCCACAGAATGCCCGATCAGTAGCGGTACAAAACCGCTTCCACGAACAACAGATTGTAGGCAGGCTGTCGCACACAAATAACCTTCACGTCCCTCCCGGCAACAAATCTTTGATCCTTTCCCACTGTTCATCCCGTAGGGCATAAGGAGGCTTGTCCTGGCGATCGAATCTTTCTAGTCGGCTGTATCTCTCCTTTACCTTCCTTTCCATCATTTGAAGAACCTTAAAATTCTTGCCAGCCATGTGTTCACCTCTGATACCAAATTCACTATTAAGCTTAGATAGTTTCCCAGAATTAAAAGAATAGCCCTAACCCCTATCCTGTGTCATAATCTCCTCTGCTGCACCGCATTACTTATTTTTTTCTTCCCCAATTAGCAATTAGCAATTACCCTGCTGTAACTCCTGCAAATGAAACTTGCTGGAATTGTAAACTTTCATGTGCGATCGGCATTGTCTACGAGAGTCATCTGCAGAGTTGTGCATCAAATATTCAGCGCAGTAGTGAGTTAGACCGCCGTTAGGGTTGTCAGCAGCCTGGCGGGCCATTTTTTGAGCGAGAGGGGTCAATTTTTTTAGACGTATATTATATCAATATAGCAATCCTAAATGATTTTCTATATCTAGAGCAATCCTAAATGATTTTCTTTGTGTAAGTATATTGACTTATT
>NZ_JAUBQW010000065.1:0-33892 GCF_036701485.1 Microcoleus sp. Pol11C3
TATCCTTGCTCTTCGCTGTGCTTATCTCAACGGTCAACTTTCAATTTGATGTATTTGCCAAAGTGAGATGCACCCCTTGTTAACAGATTAAATGATTATTAATAAATATTCTAAAAAAATGTTGAGTGCCAGCTTATAACTTAAATTTAAAACAATATAAATATAAAAATTTAGTATTATTTTTACACAAATAATACTCTTAAATTATTGAATTAAGTGATTTGTTTTATAGACGTTGCTGGTTTCCGGTCTCAAAGGCTAAATATGCAAGTCAGAGAAACCAGTATCCACAAAGATTCGAGATTGATTTTCAACGGATTTTTTTCATACCCTGATTAAGGAACGCCAGATTTTAGAGTGATCTAACTCACGATCGAACTCTTGGAACAGCAAATTGACCGCTTTAGCCACCAGAGGCGATCGCACTTACGTGTAATTGGGCATAAGTTCGATCGCCCTCAACAAACTCAGCACAATCCAATTACTACCGGATCAGCGCTCAAAGTACCCGATATCGACTACAGTAAACACAAAATATTATTGGCGGTGATTTGAGTGATTGAGACTTTAGCAACAGGAATCGCAGCAGCCGGTTCGCTGCTAGCATTGGGCGGATTGGGCCTAGAGTTGAACTATCGCCGGACTGGGAGTGCAAATAAATTAGAACTTACAGCCGGAGAATGGCACTTAGCCATCTCGGAACCCAACCGCTATCTTTTAGTCGGGGAAATGGAGTTCCGCAACCTGACACAGCGCTTTGAGATTATGTTGCCGGAAGTGCGGGCACAGGTGAAACTGCTCTCAGATGGAAGTTTGGATGGCGTTACTTCCCAGACAAAGGTGATTCCTTGCCACAAAGATGCAACAGCCAGAGCAGACGATTACTGGTTCGGCTATATTGTTAAAGCCCAAAAAACCACGAAAATTAAAGTCTCCGTAGACATTCAAGGGCAAGATTTAACCAAATTGCAGTCAGCTTGGGTGCAAATACATTTCGTCACCTACGGCCCCGGCGGGCGCATCCCCAAAGTCCGCAACGTAGTAGTCCCGCTGCAATTTCCCAACTCGGACACCGTACCCATCCCCAGAAATGTCGGAGTTGCAGAAGTCTTGCCAATTCGCACTCACATACTGGCGGAATTGGACAATCCCGTCGAAATAGTCAAGCGGTACGTGCTACCGCGCGCCCACAAAGGCGATATTGTCGCCTTGGCAGAAACTCCCCTAGCTTTGATGCAGGGACGCTACCACCATCCCAGCGAAGTCAAACCCGGATGGGCGGCAAAGCGAGTGTGTTTGTTTTTCTTGCCCACGTCGAGTTTGGCCACGGCTTGCGGGATGCAGACTTTGGTTGATGTAGTTGGGCCTTGGCGCGTAGTGGCGGCATTTGCGATCGGGGCTGTGGCCAAAATATTTGGCAAACCGGGAGTCTTTTACCAACTTGCAGGGGAACAAGCAAGGCTGATCGACGACGTTACCGGGACTTTGCCTCCTTTCGACCAATTTATTGTCCTCGGCCCGGACAATCCCCAGCAAGTTGTAGAAGAAATTCAACGAGAAACCGGGCTTTCGGCGGCGATCGTAGACGCTAATGACTTGAAAGCAGTTAAGATATTAGCAGCGACCTCCGATTTATCGGTAACATTCTTAGAGGAAGCCTTGCGAAGCAACCCCGCCGGGAATGCTGACGAGCGAACACCGGTCGTTGTAATTCGACCTCTGCCACAAAAATCTTGAGTTGAAAACAGAAAATTAAAAATTCAAAAAGATGATTTGAAATTTTTAATTTTCGATCGATCTCGAAAGGGAGAAGAATCAAAAGTTATAAGTTTTGAAATCCAAATTTACGTATTCAAAACTAAAAACTTCCCTAACTCTTCCCCTTTCTGAATTTTTATTTTTAAATTTCCCTTCTCCACTTGTATGCTATGACTTCATTTCCCTCCCAAAACCAAAACCAGGTTGTGATTCGCCCGTTTCAGTATCGCGACATCGAGGTGATGGAACAACTGTGCGCGGAAACAGCCGAAGAGCCAGAAAACCGCAAGGGCGCAAGCTGCGACGTGGTACTAGGTAGAAAATTGCAGCAGATTCGTCGCTGGTACGGACTACTAAAGATTTTTAGCTTGTTTCCCAACCCTTGTCAGTCCCTGTTCCGTGCCCATGTTGCCGAAGAAGAGGGGAGCGTTAAGGGCATAATTCAGATTTCTCCTTTCAACCGCACCCGCAGCACTTGGCGGATTGATCGCATAGGAGTAGACCCGGAAGCCCGCAGCAAAGGAATTGGTTCCATGCTGCTGCGGTACTGCTTTGAGGCAGTCTGGGAGGCGCGGACGTGGCTGTTGGAAGTGAATGTAGGCGACACAACTTCCCTGGCTTTGTACCGGCAGAACGGGTTTCAGCCTTTGGCCCAGATGACATACTGGACGATCGCCCCAGAACGCCTGCAAGAAATGGCAAACTCGACCCCAGATTTGCCCAACCTGCTGCCGGTCAGCAACGCCGACGCTCAGTTGCTCTACCAACTGGATACCGCGTCTATGCCGCCGCTGGTGCGCCAAGTATTCGATCGCCACATTCAAGATTTCAAAACCAGTTTTTTCGGCGCTTTAGTCGAAGGTGTCAGACAGTGGCTGGGCAAAACCGAGGTAGTCAGCGGCTACGTGTTTGAACCACAGCGCAAAGCCGCGATCGGCTATTTTCAGGTGCAGCTATCCCGCAACGGCCACCAACCGCACGTGGCCCAGTTGACTGTACACCCGGCCTACACTTGGCTTTACCCAGAACTGCTGTCCCAGATGGCGCGCCTCGTTCAAGATTTCCCAGTTCAAAGCCTGCAACTGGCTTCCGCTGACTATCAGCCGGAACGGGAAGCTTATTTAGAGCAATTTGGAGCAGTGCGCGTGGAACACAGTTTGCTGATGTCTCGATCGGTGTGGCACAAATTGCGCGAGTCCAAATTGGTTTCTCTCGAAGGACTCCAGCTATCAGAAATGCTGCAAAGCTTCCAGCCAACTCGCAAACCCGTACCGGGCCGGATGTCCTGGCTCGGCCCGATGGCTGGGGAAGCAGCAGCAGGGCACCCGTCCTGTGAGATTAAACCTCTGTTGGCTGACTCAGGAAACAGTCAAACGAATCAAGTTAACCCTTTGGGCGGCCAAAATTCCGAATTAGCAGCAACTGATGGCAGCAGCATTTTGCCTTTAAATCTGCCAGAGTTGCCTCTAGACGGCGGCTGGCCGGGAGAACTCAATTCTTAACTTAATAAGTGAAAGCAGAAGGTAAAAGGTAGAAGACAGAAAAAAATAGAAGGAATCATCAAAGAAATTACTTTTTTCTGTCATACTCCCAAAATTCCCCTTCTGCTTTTGATTGATATCAACTTAAGATTACCTATCTTCTTCTTACTTTATTCTCTTCTTTCTTCGCGTTCTTCGCATCTTCGCGGTTCGTTAAATAAGATTATTTCCTAAAAAAAAAGTAAATCTAAAATTGATTGATTGATAATGTCCAACGATAAATTATGGATTTCTGCTCTGGGGTTAGATATCGGCCTCAAACGAGTCGGCATCGCCGGGTGTGATGGCACTGGTTTAATAGCTACGGGCATTACAACACTGGTACGATCGTCCTTCGAGCGAGACGTAGCTTATCTCCGAGAGCTCGTCCGAGAGCGGAGAGTGCAAATTTTGGTTGCAGGCTTGCCCTACTCCCTGAGCGGAGAATTAGGTGCTCAAGCCCGACAGGTGCAGAAATATGCTGCTCGCATCGCCACAGCCTTAGAACTCCCCCTAGAATACGTGGACGAGCGCCTGACTTCGGTTGAGGCAGAGGAATTGATGAAAGCTGCAGGGATTTCGCTCTCGCAAAATAAGGGTTCGATCGATCGCAAAGCAGCGGCCGTGATTTTGCAGCAGTGGCTAGACGAGCGGAGGCAAAATATCTCCGCCCTTCCCAATCCTTGATAGCTTGTAACAGAGGCGTGATATCCTGGTTGTGCAAGTTTGCTACGCACACCTGTAACCCTTGACAAACTGGAGAAAATTCTGCTGTACCCTCGGTACTGAAGAAGCACAAAATCGTGATTTGTCCTCAGTGTCGCTTGCTGACTCGACTGAGATTTAAACGCTGCACTCCTCGCCTGTGGAAAAGGCCGCGAGTCTCGCGGTTTAAGCTGGTGGACTGGCGATCGCCCACTTAGCCAGAATATCGCCACGAGAATTCCCCATTGTCAAGCAAACGTTACTGAATTATTGACGGAAAATAAGATACACGCGATGTCCTCATCCCCATACCGCAAAAAAGAGAATGGCAATTCCAACGAAGAGTCCGTCACCCTGACGGATGAAGTTGGGCGATCGCTGACTTGCAACATAGAATATTCTATGAATCTAGAAGGTCAAGAATACGCTTTGCTGCTTCCGATTGACTCGCCCGTAGAAATTTTTACTTGGCAGGGAGACGATAACGACGAAGCAGCAATTCCTGTAGAAGACGAGACCGAAATTGACAAAATTTTTGAGACAGCTAAAGTTGTGCTGCAAGAGCAGAACTTGACGCTCCGACGCACAGCGGTGACGCTGACTGTGGTGGGCGAATTGCCGGAATTTCCCGAAGAGGATATGGCATCCGATGTCGATCCAGATGAGGAGTCGGACTTCGAGGAGCTGATGTGGCTGACCAGTTTCTACCACGAAGAACAGGAATATGCCATTTATACCCCTCTAGACCCGTTCTTTATTTTGGCTAGAATGGATGACGACGGCAAGCCAGAATTGCTCTCGGAAGAAGAGTTCCAAAGGCTGGAACCGATGTTACCTATGCTGGAAGACCAGTTCTTTGACGAGCTTGATTAGATATTAATTGCAGGCACAAGGTCTGATGGCAAAAAGCAGAATTTTTTACTATTTTATAAAAAAGTAAACTGCTCGCCCGATCGAACTTTTTCGAGATGGCCGCTTCTGCCTTCGCGATCGGGCTTTTGAATTGGGCCGCGTGAATTTGGTCTTTTAAAGGGCTTGTATTCGTAACTTTTCGGTCATCAATCGCAGGTCATCAGTCATTAGTCGCTAGTTAACCGCCACTTATCCAGGACAACGGACTGTCACTAACCCCAGCCTGAAGGCATTGGGCTTGAAAAGAGGAAGACTCACCACCTTCTTAATTCAGGACTAAAAAAGTGTCTAGCCAATTACTGAACTGCCTGGGAGTGGTATCCCGCAAGACGTTAAGAATGCCTCCCTAGTTTTTAACCTCTCTGGTGGTCAGTGGCGAAGGGAAATATACACCTAGAAATAGGACTTACTGTTAATGTTTGTACCAGTTGTAGGCAGCAATAACCGTCCCCTGATGCCAACTACCCCTGCTCGGGCTAGACGTTGGATCGAATCGGGCAAAGCTACGCCGTTTTTTAAAAAAGGAGTATTTTGTGTTCGACTGAATGCAAAACCTTTAAGCCACAACTATCAACCAATTGCAGTTGGCATTGACCCAGGTAGTAAGCGTGAAGGATTTACCGTTAAATCCAGAACGCATACCTATTTAAACATCCAAACCCATGCAATTGATTGGGTAAAAGATCGCGTTGAGGTCAGACGAAATATGCGACGTGGTAGGCGGTTTCGCAATACTCCCTGCCGTCAAAACCGAACTAATCGCTCGGTTAATAAAAATCGCATCCCCCCATCGACTAAAGCGAGATGGCAGTGGAAATTAAGGATGGCCAAATGGTTGACTTTGATGTTTCCGATATCGACATTTGTTGTAGAAGACGTTAAAGCAAAAACCTGGAAGGGAGCTAAGAAATGGAATACAAGTTTTAGTCCTCTGGAGGTAGGTAAACTATGGTTCTACTCGGAAATTGAGAAAATTGCTCACCTGGAAATTAGGCAGGGCTTTGACACCTGTAAAATGCGTGAAGATTTAGGACTCCTCAAGTCTAAACAAAAGCTGTCAAAATTGTTTGAGGCTCATTGCGTTGACTCTTGGGTATTAGCTAATTGGTATATTGGTGGACATATACAGCCCGATAATACCAAGCTAATAGAAGTAATCCCTTTGCAGTTTCATCGCAGACAGCTCCATCGTTTGCAGCATTCCACTGGTCATGTCCGCTCTCGGTACGGCGGAACTTTAAGTGCAGAATTTAAGCGCGGTTCAATCGTTAAACACCCTAAATATGGGTTCTGTTATGTTGGGGGTTGGCAAGAGTCGCCAACAAAGAAAGACCCACAGCGAAAAACAATTAGTTTGCACGATCTAAAAACAAGCAAGCGATTGTGCCAAAATGCAGCGCCTACAGATTGTAAGTTTTTGTCTTACAATTCGTGGCGCTCCGCAAATTAATCTGTAAAGCCGTGCTAGAAGCACGGGGTTTCAAACCCAGAAATTTCGATGAATAAAGAACAAATGACAAAGGGCAGCGCGCGCGAGAGCCGAAAAGGTACTCCGCAAGTCTCTAAATGGTTGTTTTATCTGGCGTTGCTGCCGGCAATCTGGGGAGTTTGCGCTTGGCAAGGCTGGGCTTGGTGGAGCTGGGCTTCGGCGCCGCCTAAAATCACATCCTCATCGGGGAATCCGGCAGAAGATGCTGCTGTTTCGATCCAAATCCCGGAGGGTACTCCCAGTCAAAAAATTGGCCGGGATTTAGAGGCGGCGGGGTTGATTCGATCGAGCTCGGCATGGAATATGTGGGCTCGCTGGCTGACTCTGCAAAACCGCGAGGGAGGTTTTCAAGCAGGAACTTACCAACTGTCGCCGACTCAGCCTCTGAGTGCAGTTGCTGACAAAATTTGGAAGGGCGAAGTCGTACAGCAGAGTTTCACGATTCCAGAAGGGTGGTCGCTGCAACAAATGAGCGCTTATTTTGAAGCGCAAGGTTTTTTCCCGGCTAAGGATTTTATGACGGCCGCGAGTCAAATTCCTTACGCTCAATACCCTTGGCTGCCGAGTGGATTGCCTCATTTGGAAGGTTTTTTGTACCCGGATACTTATCAGCTAGACGGCGATAGAATTACTCCTCAAGCTGCGATCACACAAATGCTCACCCGTTTTGAGCAGACAGCTTTGCCGGTATATCAAAAAAATCAGAATAATACGAAGCTCTCTCTCAAAGAATGGGTGACTTTGGCGAGTATTGTAGAAAAAGAAGCTGTGGTTGCTTCCGAGCGGAACCGTATTTCTGGGGTATTCAACAACCGTCTGAATAAGGGTATGCCCTTGGGCTCTGACCCGACGGTTGAATACGCCCTCGGCATTAGGCAAACTAAGGAGAAGCCTTTGACTTTCAAGCAGGTGGAAACGCCTTCTCCTTACAATACTTATATAAATGTAGGGCTGCCGCCAACTCCGATCGCATCTCCGGGAATAGCAAGTTTGGAGGCGACTCTGACTCCGGAAAAGACAGAATACCTGTATTTTATGGCTCGATACGACGGCACTCACATTTTCAGCAGCACGCAGGCGGAACACGATGCTGCTATTTCTAAAGTTGACCAGCAGTTGCGCTCAACTAAAAAATAGAGAGACCATGACTAATACAAAAGTAAAAAGTCAAAAGTAACAGAGCAAAAGCAATAATTATTCTCTTTTGATTTTTTACTTTTTTAATCTTTAACTTCCAATTTCTTATTTTTCAATCTAAAACCTAAAATCTAAAATCATTATGACTTGGGGTAAAATACTACAGCCTGACTTAGTTCTCGGCGATTCAGTCATGAAGTTAACGGCTGATATTCTGCAAAAATATAATATTAAAGGATTAGTTTTGGATGTGGACGAAACTCTCGTTCCCATTACAGCAATGAATGCTTCTCCTGAACTCACCCTGTGGGTGGAAGAAATTAAACCGGTGGTATCCCTGTGGTTGGCGAGCAATAATTTAAGTCAGACTCGGATCGGTCGAATTGCTGAGTCTTTGAATCTACCTTATATCACGGGTGCTGCTAAGCCGTCGCGCCGCAAGTTGCGAAGGGCCGTGACTGCGATGAATTTGCCGGTGGAACAGGTGGCGATGGTGGGCGATCGACTTTTTACTGATGTTTTGGCCGGCAATCGTTTGGGTATGTTCACTATTTTAGTGGAACCAATGGTTGATGCTGGGTATGCGCTTCGCAAGTATCCGGTACGCTCTTTTGAAGTTTGGGTTTCTCAAGCTTTGGGGGCTTCTTTGAAAATTAAAGATTAAAATTGGGCATCGCGAATTGGGCATGGGGCATGGGCCAAACAGGGAATTGGTAATTAGGAATTGGGAATTAGTAACTAATGGCAACAGTCAACAGTCAACAGTCAACAGTCAACAGTCAACAGTCAACAGTCAACAGACAACAGACTAAAACTATTGTTGTTAAAATAGGAACTTCGACTCTGACTCGATCGACTACGGGAAACTTAGCTCTTTCAACTATTGCTGCATTGGTAGAAATTTTAGCTGATTTGCGGCAGCAAGGCCATCGAGTAGTTTTGGTTTCTTCGGGTGCGGTTGGGGTGGGCTGCGCGCGCTTGGGTTTGACGGAACGCCCGCGAAATATTGCTATGAAACAGGCTGTGGCGGCCGTGGGCCAAGGGCGACTGATGCGGGTGTACGATGACTTGTTTACTACTCTACAACAGCCGATCGCTCAAGTATTGCTCACCAGGGGCGATTTAGTGCAGCGTAATGGTTATGTTAACGCTTGCAATACTTTTGGGCAACTGCTCAGGTTGGGCGTAATTCCGATCGTCAATGAAAACGATACAGTAGCGGTAGACGAACTCAAATTTGGGGATAACGACACGCTTTCGGCGCTAGTAGCGAGTTTGGTTGAAGCAGATTGGTTGTTTGTACTCACAGATGTCGATCGGCTGTATTCCGCCGATCCGCGCAGCAATCCCGACGCGCAGCCGATCGCCCTAGTTCAAAGTATGGCACAGCTCACAGAATTTCAGGTGCAAACAGGAGATTCCCGCAGCGGTTGGGGAACCGGCGGAATGGTGACAAAAATTGAAGCAGCCAGAATAGCAACTGCATCGGGAGTGCGGACTGTAATCACTGACGGCTGCTTTCCTGGTAATATCGAGAAAATACTTAACGGAGAGTCGATCGGTACTCAATTCGAGCCTCAACCGCGCCCTGTAAACGCTCGCAAACACTGGATAGCTAACGTGCTAATTCCAGCAGGAAAACTATATTTAGATGCGGGTGCTGTCAAGGCAATTTCCCACGGCGGAAAATCGCTTTTAGCTGCGGGTATTGCTCAAGTAGAAGGAGAATTTCAAGCTGATGATTCCGTGCAGTTGTGCGACGCAGCCGGCAAGCAAATTGCTAGAGGACTTGTGAATTATAGCAGTTTAGAATTGAGACAAATCCAGGGCTGCAAGTCCGAGAAAATTGCTGAGATTTTAGGCTATGCCGGCGTAGAAACGGCGGTACACCGAGATAATTTAGTGATTGTTTAAACTAACAAATATCGAGACAGTCGATCGGGCAATGAGCGAACGCAGAAATTGAGGATACTTGCAGCACAGTATTGCAAGAATTTGTTTGGCTGTGCCGCAACAGCTCGTTCATCGCTTCTGTAAACAGTTCAAATACATTTTGTGCTAATTCTAAAGCTGCTTGGCATTCCGCATTAGTAAGTTTGATCTCTTCTAAAAGTTGCAACATCTCTGGCGTGTTTAAAAGGTGATAATTTTCTAAACCCCCATAACCTCCTCCAAAATCAACAGATTCTTTTTGGTTAATTTGCTGTAATTCCATTACCACTGCTAGCGCCGCTTCAAAAAAAACTTGGGCCGTTCCTTCGAGGGCTTCCACTAACACCAGTTTCTGAATGGGAGAGGCTTTCCAAGCGTAGCGTTCGATCACTGAACAAAGCGATCGAGTTTTTTTAGTTTCTTCACCCCAAAGCAGTCTGAAGTCGCCGTAACTCATTAACTGGTTTAAGCCCAGTTCCTCTAGGTATTCTAGATAGTCGTGCCAGTAATAGTTTTTTTTATAAGTATATTTATTAATTAGTTCCTGAACTTTGTTATTACCAGAAGATTCTCGCAGTACATATTTATTTAAATCAATCAATCCCACAGCCAAAGGAGCGAGTACAGGTGCAAAAATTAATCGTTGATTCGCGTGAATGTGTTTATTGGCTAGAAAGTCAAACAATGGCAATTTTGCAAACTCTTGCTTTTTGGGTTCAATGAATGCTATGATGGCTTTCATACTTTTTTCGCCTTAATAGTTGCTGTCAAGATCATCTTCCTACCTGCGTTAATTATCTATATTTTCGAGCATAAAGAATTGTGTTTATTATCATACATATTTGTATTTGAGATCATAGGTAAGAGTGTTGGCAGTCACAGGAAATTGTGACTTATATCATATTCTGCCAGAAGTTCGAGCATCTTGTTGCCTAGAGATAAAAGGTTCTAAATTTAGATTGCATATTTCAGGCGTTGCTCAAAGCGCCCCACCAGAGTTTGATTATTTTTTGACCTATAATTTCAAGGCTGATTAACTTATATAGACAAGTGATCATTCTGCTCGCACTGCTAAAAAATGCTTTTTACAAAATCGCGGTGCTCCATGCAAATCAGTTCTAGACGCATAGGAGTCTCGAAACCAGGTTTCTTCGGAGATTCATCGCTACTCAACAAAAATTTTTCTGAGAAACCCGGTGTCTTTAACCCTTGCTTTTATTGCTTCTTCCCTCTTTTCTCTTCCCTCTTCTTATTGCTTCTTCCTTCTTCCTGCGGCCATAAGTCTCCAAATGAGAATTTCCAATTCTCAGAATTGCCTTTAGGTGCGTTCTGAGTTACTCTATCTTTTGGATCAGTTAACACAATTATAGGAGTTAATCTTGGAACGGACTTTTTTAGCAATTAAGCCCGACGGCGTACAGCGCGGACTCGTCGGCGAAATTATCGGTCGTTTTGAAGCCAAGGGCTTTAAGCTAGTTGGCATGAAGCTAATGACGGCGAGTCGCGAACTTGCCGAACAGCATTATGGCGTACATAAAGAAAGACCCTTTTTTGCGGGGCTGGTAGACTTCATCACTTCCGGGCCAATTGTGGCGATGGTGTGGGAAGGCGACGGCGTTGTGGCCTCGGCGAGGAAAATGATTGGCGCAACAAATCCTCTGAATTCTGAACCGGGGACAATTCGCGGCGATTTGGCTGTGAATGTTGGTCGCAATATTATTCATGGTTCTGATGCTGTGGAAACTGCCCAGGCGGAAATTAGCCTTTGGTTCAAGGAAGAAGAATTGAGTGCTTGGACACCTTCTTTAACTCCTTGGATTGTGGAGTAGTTTTGATATTCTCCCGATGGTTAATCGGGAGATATAGCTTTTCTCAGATAGATGAAATATCATGTCGTGGACTCACTCATCACTGTAAAATATAGAAGAGTTTGGCATTTTTTCTCGTTACCAAGCTATTCCTAGTAACGAGAAGAAAAAACGTTAATCGGAACTTAAAAACTCCAAATAATTATTAGTCAATTCTTTGACTGCTAATTCGTAAAACTGCTGACCGTGTTCGGGGGTTGCTAAGCCCGGATTTGAACCCATTCTGCCGTCTGGAAATCGGCGGCGGAAGTCAGCAGCACCGTAAATTTTGTGCCCGGAAGCGACTTCTTCCGAAAGCGGAGCTTGCTTGATTGCTTCTGGATAAAGGTACTGGGTTAAGGCAATTTCGCTGGGGGTGGCGTGGGAACCTTCTTGGTTTCCGTATAATTCTTTTGCGAGTTTGTAGACTGAACCGCACATGAACCAGTTGCCGATTTGACACTGGATTCTTTCGGCATTCGGTAAATTCAAGTCAGACAAATGCGCGTAAGTCTCGGAAAATGCTGCTTTCATGGTGGCAATGTTGCCGCCGTGACCGTTGATGAAGAAATATTTTTCAAATCCAGCTTTTGCCAAAGATGTGATATAATCCCTGATTACCAGTATCAGAGTCTGCGGTCGCAGGCTGATTGTGCCGGGAAAGCTGGTGTGGTGCAAGGCCATCCCGACATTAATTGTCGGGCCGATTAAGGCATTGGCAGCTTCGCCGACTCCGCGGGCGATCGCCTCGGCTGCAATGGCGTCAGTCCCGATCAAGCCGGTGGGCCCGTGCTGTTCGGTGGAGCCGATCGGGATAATTATGCCTCGGGAGCTTTCGAGATAAGCTTCTACCTCGGGCCAGGTACTCAAATGCAGCAACATGATAGGCAGTCTACAGAATTTTTACTTGCTATCGTCGATCGTAGCCGGCACGGAAAAAAAAAGGACTTTGAGCAAATTTCTTATTGTATTCTTAAAAAAAGCCTCTACAGTGCGATCGCAACTTTACCGTTATATTACTTAACGTTAATAATTTAACCACTTGATGGCCAAAACTTTACCTTTTAATAACCTTTTAAGAGTAGTATAACAAGCATATCCCTCTAGATTGGGTGTTACGTGGTCAATTAACAGCGGGCAATGTTTTATGAAATTAACACCGACCCCTAAAAATGACCAGACTTCTGTGGCCTGGACGCAGGCAGACAGCGCGGTTCCGGCAACTGCTCTACGGCTGTATTCCTTACACGAGCAAGTAGCAAAAGTCGAGCGCGTGTCTGTGGGATGGACTGGCGAAAGATTCTAAGCGATCGAACAAATGGCGATCGTACAAGCGATCGCAGCGCGAGAGTACCTCAGCTACTGAAGAAGGTACCTCGCGCTAGCCACATACAAACATCACTCCCACTGATATTTATGTCTTCTGCTGAATTAAGCGAAAGTCCTTCAAGGTTGGCTGTTGGACAAGCCGGCCGTATCTTGTTATTGGAAGGTGAAGATCTGTTGCGGGAAATGCTAGCTTTAGCCCTTAAAGAACAGGGCTACGAGGTGGTGGTTACTAGCGACGGGCGCAACGCTCTGCCTTCTGTACAGGCTTCTTCGTCATACCACGGTGAATTTGCCTTCAACCTGTTAATTATGGATTCAATTAACGGTTTGGATCTGTGTCGAATGTTACGGCATCAAGGAAATCCCGTCCCTATTTTGATTATCGGTGCTAGAGGAAGTGCCAACAATTGCGCTTTTTACCTCGAAGCCGGATCGGATGATTATTTGACCAAGCCTTTTGGAATGCGGGAGTTTATCGCTCGCTGTCGGGCGCTGATGCGACGCCAGCGCCTCAGTAGGTTACCGGAACCGAGGATGCTGCAATATAAGAGCATAACTCTGTATCCTGAAGAGTGCCGCGTGTTGGTTCGTGGTCTGGAAGTGAAATTTTCTCCTAAACAGTTTCGCTTACTAGAACTATTTATGAGTTATCCCCGGCGAGTTTGGAGTCGCGATCAGTTGCTGGAAAAAATTTGGGGCCAAGATTTTATCGGAGACAGCAAAACAGTTGACGTTCACATCCGCTGGCTACGCGAAAAGTTGGAAATAGATCCGGGCCAACCGGAATATATCATTACGGTACGCGGGTTCGGCTATCGATTTGGTTAAATTTTTAAATCAGTTGTAGGGTAGCAAGTTGCAGTCAAATAGACAAATAAGGACACAACAATGTTGTGTTTTTATTTTTCTATGGAGGGTGTGCAATACAATAGCTTGGAGGTGCAACCACTAGAGATATTCCAGCCACCGTTGCCGTTCTCTTTTACCCTGGGCGCTGGGTATAACTCAAAACTCCCATGTCCACTGCCAACAATGAAGTTTCGGGCAATCTCCTGCAATCGCAACAGCCGCCACCATATCTGAACTCGGAATTAATTCCATTAAAGACCATCTCGATGCTTCTTCAGGGTTCTCTTCAATATTTAACAGCGCGGGAGGTTCTCCTGGTGCGAGGCTGACATCAAACTGATTCAGGGGAAGAGAAAGTCCTTTACCGACTGCTTTGATATAAGCTTCTTTGCGAGTCCAGCAGGTGAAAAAAGCTCGGGGTTGGAGATGTTCGGGGAGCGAAAGCAACACAGAGTGTTCTAAGGGGGAAAAAAACTTTTCAGCAATTTCCAGGCAAGGAAAGTTGGGATTTATGCCTTCAATATCGACACCAATATCTCGATTTTTGGCAATCGCAATTAGAGCCATGTTTCCTGAGTGAGACAAATTGAAACGCAGGGTATCTCCACCTTGGGCGAAGATGAGAGAAGGTTTGCCGTAGGGATTGTAGTCAAAGCGCAATATGTGAGAATTTATGTTAAGATAGCGACTCAGAATTGCTCTCAGCGCGCCACGACTCACAATAAATTGCGATCGACCTTTTGGAAACACAAAACGAGCGGCTTTTGTCCGCTCGTCTGCAGAGAGAGTCTGTTGTAAACTCTGCAAGCAAGATTCTGTTTGAGCCAGAGACACGCGCCAAACATGAATTTCGCCCAGATCCAATGTCAAGTCTTGCGGGGGAGAATTCCATGAAGTAACAACAGCAATCATGTATTTACCCTGCCTGATCCAAAGCTTCCACGTACCCAATTACAGATCTTCTTCTTAATCTTCTTTCGCGCCCTTCGCGACTTAGCGGTTCGTTAAATAAGTCTTAATTCCAACGGTCAATCGATTTTAGATTTTAGATTTTAGATGTTAGAACTGATAAATCCCCGGGCCCGGGACCAAATTGCTTGATTGTCAATAAATCCAAGTCTGCACAACCTTACCCGCTAATTGCTGTCCCAACCAAGGCGTATTTGCCGATCGCGACTTCAGACTTTGCCCGTCAACAGTCCAACTCATTTGCGGGTCGAACAAAATCAGCTCAGCAGAGACTCCCGGTGCAACCGTGGCGGGGGTTTGCCCGAGACAAACGGCCGGCCTGGTACTCAACACTCGCCACAGTTCTAAAGCCGAAAATTCGCCTGTTTCTACCAGTCCATGCCACAGTAAAGGCAAAGCTAATTCCAAGCCGATCGCCCCGGGCGGACTATCAGCAAAAGCCACAGTCTTCTCCTCATAAGTATGCGGGTTGTGGTCGATCGCGATCGCATCAATTACCCCATCTTTCACAGCTTGAATCAGCGCTAATTGGTCGCTGAGATTGCCCAACGGCGGTTCTAGGTGTAAATTCGGATCGTAAGCCAACGAAGCAGTCAGAGCATTTTTTCCGCCGCCGGAATCTTTAGAGTTTCCTGAAATTGCCCCGACATTCAACAGCAAGTGCATCCAAGTCACACTCGCAGTCACCGGCAAACCCCGCGCCTTCGCATCCCGAATCAATTCCACACTGCGCGCCGTAGAAACGCGCATAATGTGCACCGGAGTGCCTGCAGATGCCACCAACTCAAGCATTGCCGCCAATGCCGAAGTTTCCGCACTCGCCGGAATTCCTGGCAAACCCAAGCGCACTGACACCGCACCCTCCCGCGCCGCGCCCTTTCCTGCTAAAGTTCGATCGCACGGCCACAAAGCCACAGACTTGCCCAAAGGCTGGATATACTCAAGCAAACGCCTCACCAGAGCCGGATTAGACAGCGGCAAACCGTCCGCAAAACCCACCACCGCAGAGGAGACCAGCTCGCCCAACTCAGCCATCTGCTGCCCTTTAACGCCCGCTGTCAGCGCGCCCCAAAAATACAAGCGGGGTCCCCCGGGCGACAAATTGCGGATATGTTGCTGCAACAATGCTAAACCGGCCAAATTGTCAACAGGCGGCGAGGTATCCGGCAAAATCGCCAGCCGCGTAAAACCGCCAGCAGCCGCAGCCTGCATCAAGGATTCCAGGGTTTCTCGATCCTCAAAACCCGGTTCTCCGCTGTGGCTGTAGATATCAGTTAACCCCGGCCCCAAAATCAGTCCCTGGCAATCCCGCACTTCTGTGTCAGCGGGAAACTCAGCTATTTTTTCCTCAACTGCTTTGATATTACCTTCAGCAATCAGAATATCAGCGATGCGATCGCTGTCTGAAACGGGATCTAGCACTCGTACATTTTGTAGCAGTTCGCGGCTCATAACTTACAATTCAAACATAAAAATTCAAACATAAAAACTCAGACATTTATCAGCCGGGCGAAGCATAGGGGAGGGCATTGGTGTTAACTTAAGCCTAAAAACTTTGATAATTTCGCTTTGATACGAGTCTAGATCCCCCTAAATCCCCCTTAAGAAGGGGGACTTTGAGAAGGCTCTTGTCCCCCCCTTCTTAAGGGGGGCTAGGCAGGGTGGATTAATTGTCGAAAGGCGAAATCTTGAAAGGCTGATTACTTAGTCTCGATTTGACGAATGCTTGATGGGAGGCCAACCAGCTTTCGGTACTTTCAGATTTCCTTTCCCGACAATTAAGCCACCCTGCTTCTTAAGGGGGGCTAGGGGGGATCGAGACTACGCTAACAGCGAGATTTATCAAGAGTTTTAGACTTAAGTTAACGCCTTACTGATTACAGTGCTCCTGCGGCTGTTTGGTCAAAAACGCCGCCGCTCAAATGAGTTGTGACATTCATCGCTTGTAATACCGGCAAACCATCGGGGCCGTGGGGATAATCTATCACGCTAACGGCTCCGTTTCCTTGTTTGAATTTCCAGAAATGTTCTGGTTCCAAACCGAATAGGTGGCAGAGAATTGCTTTGTTAATGGCGTCGTGAGCAACGACAATCCCAGTACCAGAAACTGATTGTACAATTTCTCGCCAAGATGCGATCGCCCGAGCCCAAACTTGCTGCAAATTCTCTCCTTCGGGCATTTGCACTGTTTCAGGAGATGTTTTCCATTCCTCTAGCAAACCCGGATAGGATGCTTCTATTTCTGATTCAAACTTTCCTTCCCAAAGTCCGTGGCTGATTTCTCTCAACTCGTCGCGGAGTTCTAGTTGCAAACCGCTGTGATATTTGAGAATAATTTCCGCAGTTTCTTTTGGGCGCAGCATGGAACTGCTGATCGCAAAATCTAATTTTACATCCTTGAGAAATTCTGCTGCCCGCCGGGATTGTTCGCGGCCGTTATCGTTGAGAGGCACGTCAATTTGCCCCTGAAATTTACCTGCTTTATTCCAGTCTGTTTCGCCGTGACGCACCAGCAACAATCGCGGGCCTTTGTGTCCGTCCCTCGGTTTTGGAAAAATTTCCCCGGTATGGGAAGTTAAATTCACCGATTCTAATTGAACTGCAACTTTCTTTTTTGGTTCTCCTGCTTCGTCGTTACTCACAGGGGAAGTTCCAAAATTAATGACACTAATTCCGCAATTTGACTGTTGAATTGATTGATAGTAATCCGGGGTAATTTCCGACGCGGTGGCGATGAGAGCGCGGTTGATTCCGTTGTGACCTACTACTAGAATTGTACCGTCCTGGTGGCGCGATAAAAGTTCTTGCCAAAAATGACGAGCGTTAGCAAAAATTGCCAATACGGGAAAGTGTTCGATTTCTCCGTCAGCAGATGGCAGTTTCATGGAAAATTTGTCTGGCTGTCTTTGCCACTGCTGATATGCTGCAGGGAATTTGTCGATCGCATCTTGGCGCAACATTCCTTCCCACAGAGGCAAATCGATTTCCATCAAATTATCAGTTGGCTGGAGTTGTGGGGGATTTGTCAAGCGCGACAGGATGATTTCGGCTGTTTCTTTGGCTCGTTTCAGGGGACTTGTATAGGCGGCATCAAAGGCAATACTGCTGAGTGTGTCGCCTACTTGCAGGGCAGCGCTGCGGCCTGCTTCTGTCAAAATTGATTTATCGAGGCGGCCTTGGATGCGGCGCTCTTGATTGTAGGTGCTTTTGCCGTGACGGACTAAGATAATGCGAGTCATTCGATTTTAGATTTTAGATTTTAGATTTTAGATTTAGCCTGCTACCCCGCTGCGGTTGCGCCGTGCGGATATTACCTCATACATCGCGGGTGCTTATGCCGCACTACTCCTGTAGGGTGCGCCATAAGCACCGTTGGGCTAAGGTGTGAACCTTATGTATACATGGCGGAGCGAGGATTTGTGGCGTAAGTCTTGTTGAGCCGAGTCAAAAAGATAAGCCAGTGAAATTTTACCAGTTGTCGGGATACTCTCGTCTGCAACGACCTATGATTAAAGACGGAAAAGATTTAGCCACGGATTCGCGCGGGACGGAAAAGCAGGAATGACATTGAAGCGGGTTATTTTAGGTATTTTAACGGCGATCGCGATCGCCTTGGTGGGTTTATCTTTAGTTGCTAGTTGGAATCAGCCACAAATTCAAAGCCGGCTGGAACTCTACCAGACAAATTTGCTGCTTCACGCCTCCGAGTGGCAAGGAGAAAATAATCAGAGTGCTAATTTAAGTTCGGCGCGCAACAATATTGTCGGTACAGATCCTTTAAATACGGCTTTGACGCAGTATCAAGAAGCGCGAGACTCGACTCGCAAAACTCTCGAAACAACTCAAGCACAAGTTAAAGAAATTCAGTCTGCCATCGCCTCTAAGTCCGAGGATAATACTCTGAACGTGGCTCAAAATAAGGCGGCGTCAGAGTCGATACAGCAACAGTCAGTGCTGCTAAACGAACTTGACTTGCGCTTAGGAATTTTGCAGCAGGCAAGCAGTGGAAAAACTCAGGCGGCGCTCCAAACTTGGACAAATTTAGTTGAGCGCTACAAAACTCAGATAGATTACGACTCTTCGGTGGTAACTGCTAAAGTTTTAACTGGAATTTGGAGCAATCCGGCTCAACTGCTGCCGGATGCCGAGCCGAGCATTCAAAAGTCTTTGGATGGTTGGTTTCGCTATCGCGCTCTCGCTCAACTTTACAAGCTGCAAGAACGTTCTAAAGAGCTGGCGGCGCTGCAAGCCACAGAGCAAGCAACGGCTGAACAAGCTATAGAAAAGTTGGCAATTATAGTGGGCGTTCCGGCGATCGCACTTTGTATTGGTACGGTTTTGCTGGTGGGTTTGACCGTGCAGTGGCTGTTGCAGCGGAAGCAGTTAGATACAGCAGGTTCCGGCCCGGTGTTGGCGCGAAATGCCAGCTTGACTTGGGATGTGCCTTGGGATGGTGAGATTGTTTGGCAGGTACTTGTGGTCGGCTTTTTCTTTGTCGGGCAAATCTTGATTCCCTATTTATTGCTGCCTGTTTCTCTGGCTGTTTTAAAACTCAATCCTGCTACTTTTGACCCGCGGGACAAGGCTTTTTATATCTTTGCTACTTATTTGTTGCTATCGGCTGGGGGGCTTTCGGTACTGTATTTTTCGGTCAAGTCTTTTTTGCCTTTGCCTGAAGGTTGGTTTCGGATTAATTGGCGGGGAAGTTGGTTTTTGTGGGGTTTTGGCGGCTATTTTGTTGCTTTGCCTTTGGTAGTTTTGGTGTCGCTGATTAATCAGCAATTTTGGCAGGGACAAGGTGGCAGTAATCCGATTTTGCCGATCGTTCTTGAAGGTAGGGACAACGTGGCTTTGGCGGTGTTTTTCGGCACTGCTGCGATCGCCGCTCCGGTTTTTGAGGAAATTGTGTTTCGGGGCTTTCTGCTGCCTTCTCTGACTCGCTATTTGCCTGTTTGGGGGGCGATCGCAGCTTCTGCTTTCTTGTTTGCGGTGGCTCACTTGAGTGTCTCTGAGATTCTGCCTTTGGCGACTTTGGGTTCGGTTTTGGGGTTTGTGTACACGCGATCGCGCAATCTCCTCGCTCCTATGCTTCTCCACAGTCTTTGGAACAGCGGTACTCTCCTGAGTCTGTTTCTTTTGGGCGGCGGCGCGAGTTAATTGGGGCGGTTGTTAATAATTGTGAATTAATCGAGTTTTTTTGAGAGCGATGGTCAGGGCGATCGACTCTTGCCAAAAACAGCACTAGGGCGTTCGGTGCGCCCCTTATATCTAGCCCGGTAAAATAACCGGAATTCCTATAGGGGCGGGTTCACCCTAATCTGTAATATCAGCAACAGATCCAGATCAGCCCGCCCCGGTTCCTTACTTTAGCGGAAAAACAGGGTTTAACATGGAAGTAATATCTTGTCGGCTGATGATTGAGAGACTCACCCGGGCGATCGCACCAAGCGGAAGTTGACAATCCGGCTAATTTATAGCTAAATTTTAATTTAGGATGAGGCTTAAACCCAATGAGCAATTTGAACAGCCGCAAGTTAGAGGGAACGCCGAGTTGGATGCGTTTCGCACCCTACGCAGCCTTGGGCCTTTTAATATTTTCTATCAATTCAGGCAGCGAACTCAATTATTTTTTGAGAGGCTACTTGGTGATTCTACAGGCTCAAGTCGGTATAGTTCTGCTGTATTTTGCGATGTCTAAGTTTCGCAAAAACCCAAATAAATGAGTAAAAATTAGTAAGATTACTTAAGTCGATCGTTCCAGGTCGCGCATTAAAAGTCGATCGCGGAAGTTAAAATAAAAAACTGGGGAAATTAAAAATGGTAAAAGATAAAACCGTAGCAGTTGTGTTAGCTTTCTTTGTAGGAGGTTTCGGAGTTCACAAATTTTATTTGGGCAATAACTTAGCAGGGGTATTATACTTGCTATTTTCTTGGACATTAATTCCGTCACTGATCGCATTTTTTGATTTTATCGGCCTGCTGGTGATGTCGGAACAAGCTTTTCAGGTACAGTACAATGGCGGTACGTTGCCGTCTGGGTATGTCCTCAGAGCGGCAAAAGATGTAACAGGGGCGATCGGCGAATTGAAAAAACTTTACGATATGGGCGCAATTACGGCCGAAGAATATGAAGAAAAACGCCAAAAATTGCTGCGAGAATTGTAATTAAGAAGGAAGAAGGAAGAAGGAAGCCCACTGTTAAAAAAGTGGGATTGAAATAAGTGTGAGATCACAGCTATTTAATTAAGGATAAAATTAAAGTGTCTCAAGATTTATACTGGCTGCGTCAAACTCCTAACTGGGTGTGGTATGCTTTTATTCCCTACTTCGGCGGATTGGCGATCGCCTATGCAGGTCAAAAGTCAAATATTCGCAGTTGGATGGCATGGGGTGTTGCCATTACTTTAGCAGCACTAGCGGTATCTTCTTCAGTTAATTTAGGTACGATCGTTTGGATAGCTCAAATTGTCACTGCTTTTAGTTTGAAAAAGCGCTATCTGATCAAAACCGCACCCAGAGGTATACTGGTTCCTGCAACTGCAACAAATGCCGAAGAACTGGCAAACGTGCGTGGCAAAATAGATATTAACGAGTGTACCAAAGACGATATGGTCAGAATCTTGGGTTTGCCGATCGTCTACGCCAACGATATTGAATCTTTGCAAAACGAAGGCTACATTTTTACCCACGCCGAAGAGTTATCAGAAATAGCCGGAGTTCCCGAAAGCCACGTCAGACGCATCGCCCCGATGATTTGCTTCAGCTACAATTATCAAAAAGAATCGCAGTTTACTTGGAAACGGTTAAATATTCTTTCGCCAGAAGAGTTAATCGCCAGCGGTTTAGATCGGGCGGTTGCCGAAAAAATAGTTATAGAAAGGCAGAGAAAAGGCGCTTACAAATCAGTTGTGGAAGTCAAGCGGCGGACTGGACTGCCTTTTGATTCATACCGCCATATTTGTTAATTGGCCGTTGTTAGCACAAACAACTTATGACAACAAAATTAGAAGTTGACCGACAAAAATTGTATGATACAGATTACCTCCGATGGATTGAAACCACTGTGGAAAAGTTGCGGGTTCGCGACTATTCAAACATCGACTGGGAAAATCTGATTGCAGAAATAGAAGACATGGGGCGAAGTGAACGCCGGAGTTTAGAAAGTAATCTGGTGGTAATTCTCCTGCACTTGCTCAAGTGGCAATTTCAACCGGATCAAAGAAGCGGTAGTTGGAAAGGCAGCATTGTCGAACATCGCAGACGCATTCGCAAAGCTCTGAAAGATTCCCCCAGTCTCAAACCCTATCTGGAAGAGGTGTTAGTTGAATGTTATGCGGATGCAGCAGAACAAGCAAGTGCTGAAACTGGATTGCCTGTAGAGAGGTTTCCGCAATTATGTATCTACACTTCGGTTGAGGTTCTAGATTCTGAATTTTTGCCCGATTGTCTGCCAGATGAGATGATTCAAGGCTAGTAGGGCAAAAAACTCGATCGCCTCCTGGTAATTGACATTAAATGCACCTGCTGGGAAAAATCTCCCCCAGAAGGCGGGCTCAGCGAAATTATAAAAAAAAGTATTTATCCTCTTGACATTTACACAAAATAATGATAATTAGATATATTGTGAAACTCCTACTTTTTCCTAGCATCAACTCCAAGCCAGGGTAAGTTTTCAAGAATCTACCTTAAATATCAGTGGTAAGCTATCTGAATTATTATTGAAATGCAAAACGACACAATAGTAGCAGTACCGCTAACATCAAATTATGTCTGACTCTCCTCCATCCCAAATCTCCCCAGAACCCGCACCGGAAAGTGCTGCTACCGAAAACCGCACTGCCAAAACTCGGCAACTGTTGGGCATGAAAGGGGCCGCTAGCGGGGAAACTTCCATCTGGAAGATTCGCTTGCAACTGATGAAACCGATTACCTGGATTCCCCTGATTTGGGGCGTGGTGTGCGGGGCGGCCTCTTCTGGAAACTATGTTTGGAATCTAGAGAATTTCTCGATCGCAGCAGCTTGTATGTTGATGTCAGGGCCGTTGCTGGCAGGGTACACTCAAACTTTGAACGATTTTTACGATCGCGACATCGACGCCATTAACGAGCCCTACCGTCCGATTCCCTCCGGTATCATCTCGATTCCCCAAGTAGTAACGCAAATTTTGCTATTATTAGCCGCTGGCATTGGGGTGGCTTATGCTCTAGACTTATGGGCGGGTCATGAATTCCCGATAATGACTGTTTTGACTCTCGGCGGCGCGTTTCTAGCTTACATATACTCTGCGCCACCGCTGAAACTCAAGCAGAATGGCTGGTTGGGAAATTATGCCCTGGGTGCTAGCTACATTGCCCTGCCTTGGTGGGCTGGTCAAGCTTTGTTTGGTACACTAGATCCCACCATTATGATATTGACCCTGTTTTACAGTTTGGCAGGGCTGGGAATTGCGATCGTCAACGATTTCAAAAGTGTTGAGGGCGATCGACAATTAGGGTTAAAATCTTTGCCAGTGATGTTTGGCATCACCACCGCAGCTTGGATTTGCGTGTTGATGATCGACATCTTTCAAGCTGGGATTGCAGGTTACCTGATCAGCATCCACCAAAACCTTTACGCTGTCATTCTCCTACTGCTGATCATTCCCCAAATTACTTTTCAGGATATGTACTTTTTGCGTAATCCCCTGGAAAATGATGTTAAATATCAGGCAAGTGCTCAGCCTTTCCTGGTTTTGGGTATGCTGGTAGCAGCTTTGGCACTGGGTCATGCGAGTTAAGCAGAGTTTTGAGGTTTGAGTTAAAGAGTTTTTAATAAAAAAAATCTAATTCAATTATCAAAACAATACCAAACTCCGCAGCGTTAAGAAAAGTTTTGAATTTTGAGTGGTGAATTAAAAAGTTTTTAATTCAAAAAATCTAATTCAAGGCAGCGTGTTATTCAAGAAAAAATGTCGAATTAAAAATTAAGAATTTAAGAAAGCTAGCTTTTTTAATTTTTAATTTTTAATCGGACTTGATGAGGTTTGAAGGTCTGAACGTGGCAGAATTTTTCTCAAATATCAAAGATACATTGAGCAAAGTCACTAACGCAATAAGCGGTAATTCCGATCGAGAACCGCCGAATGCTGCGAAGGGCAATAAGCTCAACTCGCCGAAATCAGAGGCGGAATTTTCTCCAGGGACAACGGCGGCAGGATCGGAGTATGTGGTAGAAGAAGATCCTGCACCCCTAGAAGAGTCGGAATTACATTGGGAATTAGACCCGGAACTTCAAAGGTATCAAATAGTTAAGCGCGATTGGGAAGGGTTGAAGCGCTTAATCGCTTGGTTGGAAATTGAACCTCAAGTTACCACTTTGCAAACCAAGGGAAAAAAATTGTTGCGGCCGGGATTGAGTTTGCGGGGAACTAACATACCCCAAAAATCGGATAGTAGCGAATTGCCGGAAAATAGCGCACCGCAAAACACCGAATTGCAGAGATATACGGAACTACAGGAAATTAGCGCACCCCAGGAAATTAGCGCACCCCAGGAAAATACTAAAAAACGGATCTCTCGCCGCCCTAGATTTTGGATAGGTTTAGGTGTTCTCAGTATAGGCGGGGGCGCTTTAATCTACGGTTTATGGATTTTGCACACCTTAGACAAAGGTTTGCCAGATGTTAACGATTTGTCAGAGTTTAACCGCGACGGAACCCTAACAATTAAGGCGGCAGATAATACGATTTTGTTGCAGTCGGGGCCTGCAACTAGAGATAAACTGAAACTTAAAGAAATTCCCGAACTGTTGGTTAAAGCTTTTATTTCCATAGAAGACCGCCGTTTTTACAAACATCGTGGGGTGGATTATCAAGGTATTGTGCGCTCAATAGTTTCTAATTTGATAGAGAGAGATTTAGTGCAGGGCGGTAGTACAATTACGCAACAATTGGCTCGCGTTGTTTTTCTCAATCAGGAAAGAAGTATTAGGCGGAAGGTTCGCGAAGCTCTTTTAGCTCAGAAAATAGAGCGGGAGTTGACTAAAGACCAAGTTTTAGAAAGATATTTAAATCTAGTTTATTTGGGTTCGGATGCTTACGGGGTGGCGGATGCGGCTGTGGTTTTTTTTAGCAAAACAGTCGATAAATTAACTTTGGCAGAGATGGCAACTTTGGCGGGTTTACCGCCGGCACCAAGTGAATATTCGCCTTTGGTTAATCCGGATATTGCTAAGCAACGTCGCAATGTTGTGCTGCAACAAATGCAGGAAGCCAAGGTAATTACAGAGGCTCAGGCGAAGGAGGCGATGGCGGAACCTATGGTGGTTAAACCCAGTCCGCCGAAGCGATTTAAAGTAGTCGCACCTTATTTTGCTAGTTACATTCGGAAGGAATTGCCGCGCTATGTTTCTAAGGATGCTTTGGAAGCGGGCGGTTTGACTGTCGAGACGACGGTGGATTTGAAGTGGCAGAAAATAGCGGAAAAGGTGGTTAAAAATGCGATCGAAGTTGATGGCCGCAGTCAGGGTTTTGAACAAGCCGCTTTAGTTTCTATGGATACTAAGACTGGGGAAGTTAAGGCCCTGGTGGGTGGCGGGAATTTTAAGGAAAGTCAATTTAATCGCGCTACACAGGCTTTGCGGCCGCCCGGATCGACGTTTAAAGGGTTGGTTTATGCTGCGGCGATGGCGGCTGGTTTTTCTCCCTATGACAGTTACGAAGACGAACCAATTATTATCGACGGCTATCAACCGAATAATTATGGCAAAAAATTTAGCGGTTGGCGATCGATCTCTGATGCTTTGACGCGTTCGGTGAATGTCGTAGCTGTGAAGGTGTTGATGGATGTGGGGTTTGAACCGGCGATCAAATTAGCCCACGATATGGGAATTAAGTCTAAATTGAGTCCGATTTATTCCCTGGCTTTGGGTTCTTCGGAGGTGAATTTGCTGGAGTTAACCAATGCTTACGGTACTTTAGCAGCGCAAGGGAATTTTATTGAAGCCCACGGAATTACTCGGGTGATTAATCAGCGGGGAGATGTGATTTATCAGGCTGATTTTAAACCGAAGCGGGTTTTGGATAAGGATAGTGCTGCCATTACTACTTGGATGTTGGAGGGTGTTGTGCAAGACGGTACGGGGGGGCCTGCTGCTTTAAACGATCGCGCTGTAGCAGGCAAAACCGGTACTTCGGAAAATGTCAGGGATTTGTGGTTTATCGGTTATATTCCACAGGTTGTGACTGGGATTTGGCTGGGGAATGATGACAATTATCCGACTTGGGGAACTAGCGGTACGGCGGCGTATAATTGGCGTGATTTTATGAGTCAAGCTGTTAAGGGAATGCCGGTGGAGAAGTTTCCGAAGTTGCCGCAGTTGGAGGGCCGCAAAGGCAGTATTAAGGCTAAACCGGTGCACCCTAATAGGATTATTCGGGGGATGATTGTGAATGAGGATGGGGCGATCGTACCTTACAATCCTAATCCTGAACCGAAGTATTACCCACCGCAAGAGCCTGCTTATCAAGAGCCTGCTTATCAAGAACCGCGATATTAAACTATCCGTTTGTAGTAAAGACTTTAGTTTTTTTTCAATTGCTTTAGCTTTACCATAAAAAAGCCGTCCATGTGATGTCTGTGCGGCCACACTTTCACCCATCCTTCGGGTGATGGCTGTACGGGTAAATCAATGGTTGGCGGTTCTATTTGCCAGTGAGGATTGCTGTCTAAGAACGATCGAATAACTGTTTCATTTTCCAAGGGATGAATTGTGCAAGTGGCATAAACTAATACGCCACCGGGCTTGACAAAGGTCGCTGCATTTGCTAACAATTCCGATTGCAGTTGAGATTGTTGTTGAATGTTTTCGGGCGTGTGGCGCCAGCGGGCGTCGGCGCGGCGGTGGAGGGTTCCGAGGCCAGAACAAGGTGCGTCTAGTAAAACTCTGTCTGCGAGGTTAACAAACTCTGGGAAATGGCGGCTGTCTCCGGTATGAATTTTAATGGATTTCATCTGGAGTCTGTCGGCATTTTCTTTAAGTTTTTTGAGTCTGCTGGCGGTTTTATCGCAGGCATAAATAGTGCCTTCATCCTGCATTAATTCGGCGCTGTGGGTGGTTTTTCCCCCCGGCGCGGCGCAGGCGTCGATGATGATTTCCCCTGGCTGGGGCGCTAGTAAATGGGTGACTAATTGAGCGCTGCTGTCTTGGATTGTCCACCAACCTTCGCTGTATCCGGGGAGGTTTTGAATTGCGCCTATGGTGCCATTTAATCTTAATGCTTGTGGCAAGTGCGGGATTCTGCTAACGCTGATGTTTTGGGATTTGAAGGCGGTTTCAATTTCGGCGATCGAGCTTTTTAAAGGATTGATTCTCAGGTCAATTGTGGGGGATTGGTTGAACCATTCACAGAGTTGTTCGGTTTCGGTTTCACCTATTTGTTCGAGCCACATTTTTACCAACCATTCGGGGAAGCTGTGCAAAATTCCTAGGCGTTCAACGGTTGATTTATAATTAGTAACTGTTAATGGGTTTAAGTCGTTATCTGTTAAACGGATGTATTGGCGCAACAAACCGTTGACAAAACTGCTGAGTCCTGAAAAGCCGTTTTCTTTTGCTAGTTGAACGGTGGTGTTGACGGCGGCGGAGGGGGGAATCTGGTTGAGATATTCGAGTTGATATAAGCCTAAATGTAAGATGGTTCGGAGTTCTGGCGGTTGTTGGGAGGATTTCTTTGTGGCTAGTTTGTCGATGATGAAGTCGATTGATCGCATTCTCCTGACGCTACCGTAAACTAATTCAGTCACTAAACGCCGATCGAGGTCGTTGAGTTGAGAATTGCCGAAAGCGCGATCGAGTGCGGCATCTGCGAATGCACCGCGGCGGTGGACTTCGCGGAGTGCGAGAAAGGCTATTTGACGGGGATTTTGCATAACATATTACATAAAAGGACTTACACAATGTTAAGTGTATAGTGTAAATTGCTGCTTATCTAAATTATTGCAAGTTTAGTTTTCAGCTTATTCTGGTTTGGTTGACACCAATGGTTCTAATAAATTGCGTTCTTCTATGGCAAGTTCTAGCAAAACTCGTCTGTCGCCCTTGGTTTCCTTATAGCGGACAGCCGCATTCAGCAGGCGGATGGGAATTTTGAATTCTTCGTAGTTGCTGGTTAGTTCTTGCCACAATTCTAACCAAGTGCGGGCGGCTTTGTCGCTGACCATTTCTGACATTAGCGTGGGAATGTTTCCCACAATTCCCTGTCCTAAGAGTGAGAGATATTCGTATTTTTTGTAAACTGCAATCAGGCTGGTGATGCGAGTTTGAGATATCGCTATATCGTGCGTGTTGATGAACAGGTTGCGGATAATTAAATCGGCATCTTCTGCATAAGCTTCTTCGCCTGGTTCTAGGCGTTGGAATGCGTCGTCTAAGGCGGCGATGCCTTCATCCCAGCGATTCAATCCGAGAATGGCAATGGCACGGTTGAAGAAGACAGATGAAGATTGATCACCAAGTTCGATCGCTTTATCGTAAGATCCTAAAGCTTCTTCATAGCGGCCGAGTTTGCCTAGCACCCAGCATCGGCTATACCAAGCCCACTCATAATTGCTGTCAAGTTCGATCGCCCGATCGTAAGATGCTAAAGCTTCTTCATAGCGTTTGAGGTTGTCAAGTACATCACCTCGCATACCCCAATACCACTTATCATTTGGGTCAAGTTCGATCGCCCTATCAAAGGATGCTAAAGCTTCATCATAGCGTTTGATGTTGTCGAGTACATCGCCTCGCTTAGCCCAAGCCCACTTATAATTGGCATCAAGTTTGATCGCCCGCTCGTAAGATTCTAAGGCTTCATCATAGCGTTGGAGGTTGTTGAGTACATTGCCTCGATTAGCCCAAGCCCACTGATAATTGGCATCTAGTTTGATCGCCCGATCACAGGATTCTAAGGCTTCCTCATACCGTTGGAGGTTGTCGAGTAAATCGCCTCGCTTAGCCCAAGCCCACTGATAATTGGCATCTAGTTTGATCGCCCGATCACAGGATTCTAAGGCTTCCTCATAGCGTTGGAGGTTGTCGAGTACATCCCCTCGCTGAACCCAAGCCCACGGATCATTCTCGTCAAGTTCGATCGCGCGATCAAAGGATTCTAAGGCTTCTTCATAGCGTTCAAGGTTTTTGAGTATATCGCCTCTCCTAACCCAAGCCCGCGGATCATTCTCACCAAGTTTGATCGCGCGATCAAAGGATTCTAAGGCTTCTTCATAGCGTTCAAGGTTTTTGAGTATATCGCCTCTCGTAGCCCAAGCCCACGGATCATTCTCGCCAAGTTCGATCGCGCGATCAAAGGATTCTAAGGCTTCTTCATAGCGTTCAAGGTTTTTGAGTATATCGCCTCTCGTAGTCCAAACCCACGGATCATTCTCGCCAAGTTCGATCACCCGATCAAAGGATACTAAGGCTTCATCATAGCGTGTGAGGTTGTTGAGTACATTGCCTCGTAAAGCCCAAGCCGACTGATTATTGGCATCAAGTTCGAGGGCCCGATCAAAGGATACTAAGGCTTCATCATAGCGTGTGAGGTTGTTGAGTACATTGCCTCGTAAAGCCCAAGCCGGGAGATAACTGGCATCAAGTTCGAGGGCCCGATCAAAGGATACTAAGGCTTCATCATAGCGTTCGAGGTTTTCGAGTACCTCGCCTCGTAGATGCCAAACGATTTTATAATTGGAATAGATTTCAATAGCTTTATCTAAACATTTCAAAGCTTCATAATAGCGTTCTAGCTTATTTAAGCAGTATCCTTTTACCGACCAATCCTTTGCCTGACCGCGACTTGCTACCAATTTTTCCGCATATTCTAAAGCCGAAACATAGTCTTTCTGTTCGCGACAATTTTCAATTTCATCAAAATAAGCCTTCCGACGCGGATCTTCCTCATTTCTCTCAATAGCCTCAAGCGCCCGCGTATAATATTCTCTTTCCATCACAGCATCAGGTGGAATCGGTTTCAAACCTTGCCGATACATAAAATGACTTTCTTTCTCCGCCATATCAACATCCGGCATCCTTAATCCCAATCGCTGCTGCAATTCTTTCCGCCTATACCAAACCCGAATAAAATCCACAATTAATCGAATCGGTTGATTTCGCTGCTTCTTTACCTCCAGACAAAAACGCATCAATGGTTCCCGCAATTCATACCAGGATTCCCGTCCTATCTCCTCAGTTTTTACATAACCCTTATCTCGCAAATCTTTAAGTTGGCTAGATACAGTTCGCTGCTCAATAAAACAGCGTTTAGCAATTTCTTTGACTGGTGCAGCACCACCTCGATCGCACAAAAAATCAACAATCTTTCGCTGCTGATTTGATAGATATTTCATCCGATCCTGATAGTAGGGCGTGAGGCTGTCCAGCATTTCCATGAACGGTTCTACCAATTTATCGAGCGATTCAGGAGTCATCAGAAAAGCCGAAAAAACAATGTAGACGCGAGGACTGCCACCAGAAAGGTAATGCACAACTTTAATGCGATCGCGCCCTTTTGGAGTTTGAATAAAAGATGCTAAATCACTATTCCCTTCTAACTTAGCAATGTGATTTAACAAATCTACAGCATCATCGACGTTAAACTCATTTAATATATGTGGATTGAAAGAGCCATAAAAAGGATGATCATAGAGTTTGACTCCATCAAACAAACTTTGTGATGTCGCCAAAATCGTCACAAACGAATAATTTTGAATGTACGCCCTCAACTGCTTTTGCCCGAAATCCCCCAACCCGCTAAACACGTCCTCTAAATTTTCGACAATCAACAACAGCACCCGCTTGCCAACAAAATTTTTCAGCAATTCTGCCGCCTTAAATTCAGCTTGTTCCAGCGATAAATCATAAAGCTTTTCAACCTCATCATATAACTGAGCTTGATATACTTCTGGATCTTCTTTAGCAATTGCCCGGAATATTCCCCGCAATAAATCTAAAAAAGACGCAATCCCCCATTCCTCTTCGCGCAGCCACGCAATTAGCAATTTATCCTGTAAATCGTCCATTTTAGCAACGCGATGATAAATCAGTGAAACTAAGTGCGTTTTGCCAATACCGCGCGGTCCAATTAGCAGTTGAAAATGCTTGTTATCTGTTAGCGCGCTCACCCGAATTAGCTCTACTAATCGTTCTGCTAGTTTGTGACGTTGTACTAAGATAGCTTCCAGGGTTTCTGGTGCCATTAAGCTAGGAGTAAATCGAGAGATAAATGTACTTTTCATGGATTGATTCAGTTGGTTATTTAGTCCGGCAGGGAATGAATTCCCTGTCAGACTGTCGGACTATCGGACTGTCGGACTGTCGGACTGTCGGACTGTCGGTTTAAAGTTAAGCCTGGGAACTATGAGAATATCAACATCTCAAAGATTTCCAGTATTTTTGAATCAGCGGGTAGCGAAATTGAAATCCCAAATCACCCTTTTGGATATAATAATCCTGCTGCAAAAGCCTTAACACATCCCTCGCTATTTCCTTGTCTTGAGTTTCTGACTCTTGCTTGAGACGATCGAACAATTCATCAAATAACAAAGGCTGTTCTGCAACTGCCAAAATATCCAGTAAATTCACAGCATAAAGATACTGCGAATCTTTATAATATATCTTAATTCGATCGCCCTAATGTTGCATCTTCCACGGATTCAGCGGATCGTTAAGAGAATCAGCAATTATTGTTTTAATCGCTGGTATATCCACCGAGCTACCGAGCATTTTTACTTTAGCAATTAATTGGTGAATGTAGAAGGGAATATAATTAACTTCGTCAGATATAAAAACCGCTGTTCCTTGAATGTCAGGTGTAGCAATGTTCTCACCTTCAAGCAACCGTCGGGCTAAATTAGTGGCATTTTTAGGAGACAGCGGCGGCACATCTTGGACGTACATATCATTAGTAGGATCGTTCGTATAGCCAGATTTTTTGAGAGAACCAATGACATGATGCAAGCCAATTGAACCTGTATAAACCATTCTGACAGCAGGGTACATCTGGCGGATTGAGCGCAAAGTATCCAGCAATTCCATCGCCGATTTCTCGCCGATATTACCGAGCATATACGGCACTTCATCCCAAAAAAAGATGATAGTGGGGTCTTGATTTTCTACCAAATCTGCGATCGTTTCAGTCAGCAATGCTTTCCAGTGAGGGGCGGCAATTTCGGGTAACTTGAAACCGCTAAATTCTGTACCTCCCAGTTGAGTTAGCAATGCGCGAGTCTTCTTAGCATTGCGCTTAAAACCTGTTAAATATTCTTCGACATCCTTAAAGACAGTTTCGACAAATTCTAAGGGCGATCGAACAAATTCTAAGTCATGATAAATAGGCAATTTGTTTGATCGAGGCTCCGCGCACATCTTTTGAATTACCGAAGTTTTTCCCATCCTGCGCTCTGCACTCAAAATCAGGCTTTGCCGCTCTAAAATCTCCCACAAACCTGAAATTAGCTCACCCCTGCCGATGACTTCCGCCGGAGCAATTTTTCCCCCTGGATTCGCTTTCATATTCTCTCCTTAATTATATTTTTGAAATCTAGTTTTTTTATTGTACGTCAAATTTGACGTATATCAGGAATCGACAGACAAAATCAATTAACTGGTTCCCCGGCAGAGCCGGGGAATCGATATCCAGGGGCTCTGCCTCGCAAGTCTAAGACTCGCAGGAGGCAGAGCCTCCAAATCTACGTCCCCAGGCAGAGCCGGGGAACAAGAAAAAATCTCAAAAATATTCCTTAAGACTTGTTACAATACACAAAACTTCATACTTTCCCCAACACTGGATGACCTTTTTCAACGCCTCCGAACCCCTAATCCGCAGCAAACAAGAACATCTCGATGTACAAGACCTCGAAGGCTTGTTGCGAATCCACTGGCAAATCGGGAACATTACTCCTTTCTCAAGATTTTATACCCGCATCGACCAAACTTTTCTGCTTTGGGGTTTGGTGACGGCGGGGATTTTTTTCACCGCTCAGTTTGTCCCGATCAGTTGGAGCTTTCAGGCCATTCTGTGGTCAACTTTGACTCTAATTGGCACTGCGACAATGGCCGTTTTGACTTTGTTTTGGGTAAGAGTCGAGCGAGTTAGCTGGATTCTTTACTCTTGGGCGATTTTGATGATAACTGGTTTGGTTCTAACTGATTGCAGTATTTTTGCCGGTTGGGGAGGTTTGTTGCTGCACCTTTGCGATTTGTGGTTGGGGTTGAGCGCGATCGGCTATTTTTGTACGGGACTCGGTTTGCGCTCGCGCACTTTTCTCCTGATTGGACTAACTCATTTATTTAGCATCCCTCTCTTAACTTTTGTTGCACCTTGGCAATATCTAACCACAGGAATAATTATGGCTGGCTGTTTGTTGTTATTGTCCGAATTGCAGTGGGATATGCGATCGCCGATCGACAATACTTTGCTAAGCGAAGAACAGAAAGAATTTAACCGAATTCAACAGCAAATGCGGCAGAGTGGCGCGATTATATCCAAATAAATCACCAATGTAAAGAATTCTGTACAAGAGCTAACACTTCCCCCAAATCCAACACAATAGAAAGATACAGCATAAATAAAAAACAAACTTTAACCAGAACAGGTGTTTTGCTGTTTTACCTGTGAATCGCCAACCTTAGGGGAACGGTGTCCGGGAGGCGACTGGCTAACAATGCTGTACTTGCGACTATAAAAGTTAATTCCGGTTGAGAGTAGTTGTTAAAACAAAAAAAGTGGTGCAGGGTTTTTACCGTTTCCCCTGCTTCGCAGTCTCTGAGGATAGGCTAAACCCTCTACTAGAACAGCCCGACGAGATTGGCACAAGTTTTGACAGTTACTCATACCGATTTATGAGTTCAGTGTTGAAGAAAATTGAGGAAATGCTCGCCTAGGAGCATTGCAGGACTTAGGATTAAATAAGTCCTGCTTTAGTTTGGGAAATTTAAGTTCGGTTTTACTCTGACGTGCGTTTTCGCAATATCTCCCTTACTTGCATTAAAATCTGGCCCAACATATTTTTGCCGCTGCCATCTTTACCGCAACCCCAATAGTAATCAATAGGGGAATTTTCGACTATTTCCTCATCCGCCGTAGCGAGTAAAATTTCTCTAATTTCGGGATGAGTTTCAAATTTTCGGAGTACGGCTTTTCTCATGATATCATCTTTTACTTCTTCCCAATCTTTGCGGAGAGGAAGAGAGCGATCGCGCCCCCTAATCGCCGCTTCTTTCGGCGTTTTTAGCAGACGAATTTGTTTAACATGAGGCGTAGTCGCAAATTTTTGCGATTGAAAGTAATGCTCCGTAGTTGACCAGTATTCTCCATCTATAGCAATCCTAAATCATTATCAAGACTATGATATAGCATTTCTTACAAAGGTGAGGTACAATAACAGCAGTGAGTAAACCAATTCCAAATATTTGCTGATGTAACTTC
>NZ_JAUBQW010000285.1:0-1954 GCF_036701485.1 Microcoleus sp. Pol11C3
ATAAATTGTTGCTCTTCCTACCTTAAATATGGCGGCAGCTTTCGTTATACTCCCTCCATTTTCCACATAATTGACTACTTTTTGTCTTAGGTCTAGACTGTAAGCCATTTTTTTCTAATTAACTATTTTTATCGATTTTATCATGATCTTGCCTTTGTCTCACATTTATTTGAAATGACTATAACTTAATTATGTCATTCTGAACCCTTGACGGAGTTTACCATCGAGCGTAGGAAAGCTTCCGCAAGTAATGCGAATAATCTCAAACCTTTGCAACATAGTTATAAAGCTTAAGTTATATATAGTTAATTGGTTTTATCCGAGAATGTAGGTTGCTCAATAAGTCAGCGTAAAACCGTTTTGCAATAAATTAAATGGCTGTTTTTGTTAAAAGGCTTTGATATTAAACGCGAGCGCGTTTGAGAGATGTTCCATTTGCCAAGTATCATCATCAGAAATTTGGGTTTGAAACCCCGTCCTTCGCTTGACGGCTTTACAAAGATTTTACATCGAGTCTAGCACAATATCACAATCGAAGTGTTAGACTGTGAGCATGACGCTCAAAGCCTTCAGCTATCGATTCTACCCAACTCCGGAACAAGAGAGTTTGTTGCGACGGACAATGGGTTGCGCTCGTTTAGTATACAACCGTGCCTTAGCCGTAAGAACCGAGGCATGGTACAAAGACCAAAAACGGGTAGGGTATGCTGAAACCTCTTCAATGCTAACCGAATGGAAGAAAACAGAAGAGTTAGATTTTCTGTCGGAAGTTAGCTGCGTACCGTTACAGCAATGCTTGCGACATTTACAAACGGCTTACACCAATTTTTTTGATGGGCGGGCGAAATATCCCAACTTCAAGAAAAAACGCAATGGTGGTAGCGCAGAGTTTACCAAATCTGCTTTCAAGTTTAAGGATGGACAAGTTTACTTAGCAAAGTGTGCCGACCCGTTGCCAATTCGTTGGAGCCGGATGCTACCTGTCGGTTGCCGACCATCAACCATTACGGTGAAGCTTTCACCATCTGGTAGGTGGTCAGTTTCCCTGTTGGTGAATGTTGAAATTGAAGCATTACTTCAGTCAGGCAGTCAAGTTGGTATTGACTTGGGCATTACAAGTTTACTCGCTCTTAGCACTGGTGAAAAGATTGCCAATCCCAAAGGATTCAAGGCAAAATATCGCAAACTTAGAAGAGCGCAGAAAGCTTTAAGCCGGAAACAGAAAGGGTCAAACAACCGTCACAAAGCACGACTCAAAGTAGCGAAAGTACATCAAGAAATTGCTGATGCAAGAAAAGATAACCTTCACAAGTTAACAACGCGGTTGGTGCGCGAAAACCAAACCATCGCCGTCGAGAATTTGGCTGTGAAGAACATGATTAAAAATCCCAAACTTGCCCTTGCCATAAGTGATGCAAGTTGGGGCGAATTGGTCAGGCAACTTGAATACAAGTGTGAGTGGTACGGTCGTACTTTAATTAAGATTGACCGATGGTTTCCGAGTTCAAAACGGTGTGGCAATTGCGGACACATCGTTGACAAGATGCCGTTGAATATCCGGGAATGGGATTGTCCTAATTGCGGGACACACCATGACCGAGACATCAACGCGGCAAAGAATATTTTGGCGGCAGGGCTTGCCGTGTCAGTCTGTGGAGCGACCGTAAGACCCGAACAGAGTAAATCTGTTAAGGCAGGTGCGAAACCCCGTAAGGGACAGAAGCAGAAACCTAAATCGTGAGGTTTGGGAATCCTCGCCGTTCTACGGCGGGGTGGATGTCAAGTACGAAGATATTCAGCATTTTCTCACCCTCACAATTGAAACTGTGGTAATTTTTGGTTACGGTGGCTTAATTGGGAGCATCCCGGTTTTGTAAATATCCGAATAAGCGTAAAATAGTTAAAATCAATAAAAGCGTCAAAAAAAGTCGAAAACAAGAGCCATGACCCCTGA
>NZ_JAUBQW010000066.1:0-33791 GCF_036701485.1 Microcoleus sp. Pol11C3
CTCTTCTGGCGCTTTATTAATGTATCAACTCTCCCCTGAGTTGTCAAGCTTTTTGCGAAAATATTTTTGACTTTTTTTTGACGCCATACACCGTAAGGGTTTCGGCTATAAAATACCCCTTTGACCTCCCCTGGCTGACTCCTCTTTAGGGCAAGGGGCTGTTTCTTGACCCCTAAATAGGGTTTTTGACCGGGGTCTCTCGCCCGAATCGGTAGAATATTTGCACATCATATATATGTTCTCTATAGAGATGGTCTATATAGTGGAGATGACCTATATATGTGTTCGATCGCCCGCTCATGAAAAAACCTGCCCCTGGCCCTAGTGCCTTGTTCGTTACCTGCGCTTCACTGCTGATGGCTTGCACTCAGACGAACACTCCCCAGACATCGACTACAGTATCTCCAGGTACTTCGCCATCTCCGGCAACTTCGCCACAGGGTTCGGCTGCGGGGAACTCTACCGCTATTCCCGTTGGGGTTGGGGTGGCGCAAACTAGCAATGTGGCTTTGCTCGGTCAGGAACAGGTGGCTGGGGCAAAAATTGCTGAGAAGTATTTCAACGATAAGGGCGGTGTGGATGGGACACCGATTAAACTGGTGTTCCAAGATACTGGTGGAGATGAACAAGGGGCGATCAATGCCTTCAATACTCTGATCAATCAGGATAAGGTGGTAGGTATTGTGGGGCCAACGCTTTCCCAGCAGGCTTTTAGTGCCGATCCGATCGCCGATCGCGCCAAAGTTCCCGTACTCGCGCCCTCCAACACCGCTAAAGGCATTCCTCAGATTGGCGATTATGTAACCAGAGTCTCCGCGCCTGTCGCCGTGGTAGCACCTAATGCGGTTAAGGCGGCCCTGAAGCAAAATCCCAATATTAAGAAAGTAGCCGTGTTTTTTGCTCAGAATGATGCTTTTAGCAAATCTGAGACGGAAACTTTTCAGGCAACGGTTAAAGATATGGGACTGGAATTGGCAACGGTCCAAAAATTCTTGACTACTGATACAGATTTCCAATCTCAAGCCACTAATGGGATAAATGTCAAGCCCGATTTGATAATTATTTCTGGGTTGGCCGCAGATGGAGGCAATTTAATTAAGCAGTTGCGGGAGTTGGGCTACAAAGGCGTTATCATTGGGGGCAACGGTCTGAATACTTCCAATGTATTTTCGGTTTGCAAGGCTCTTTGCGATGGGGTTTTAATTGCCCAAGCATACAGCCCGGAATATCAGAATGAGATTAATAAGGCTTTTCGTGATGCTTATCGCGCTCAATTTAAGAAGGAACCGCCTCAGTTTAGCGCTCAAGCTTTTACTGGCGTACAAGTTTTTGTTGAGTCATTAAAAGAAATTAATGCTAAGTCGAAGGTTAGCCAAAAGCCTTTGGCAGAATTGCGTACAAATTTGAATCAGCAGGTGTTGAGTGGAAAGTACGATACGCCTCTGGGGGAAATTTCTTTTACGCCGGAAGGTGAAATCAATCAGAAAGAGTTTTATGTGGCACAGATCAAAATGGATGCTGATGGAAATAACGGTAAATTTGAGTTTTTGAAATGAAGTCAGAACACGGATACACGGATGAGTTATTGAGTGTGACTTTGAAGTCACCCCCCCTGCCCCCAAGGGGGGAAGTCAGAAGTCAGAGTAAAAATTATATGTTTTTTGTTGTTGAATGATTTCGGTGTGACGCTCAATTCTTAACTGGTGATGGACTTAACTCTGTTTCTGCAACAATTTTTGAATGGTTTGTCGATCGGCAGCGTGTATGCTATTTTTGCCCTGGGATACACCCTAGTGTTTTCTATTCTCGGAATTATTAATTTTGCTCACGGTGCAGTTTTTACTTTGGGTGCTTATTTCACTTATGCGCTGATGGGCGGTGCTTTTGGTTTTAACGGGTTGTTGGCTAATGCGAGAATTCCCGTGCAGTTTCCTTTTGCTGTGGCACTAATTTTGGGCAGTACGCTGGCTGGTTTGGTGGGAATAATTGTTGAAAGAGTTGCTTTTTTGCCTTTGCGCCGCAGAAACTCAGATCCTCTGCTGACGGTGGTTTCTAGTTTGGGGGCGGCGGTGGCGATCGCCAATATCATCCAGTATCTTGTCGGTGCAGAAATTTACACTTTTCCTACTAATACTTACGGCAATTTGCCTGCAGCTATTAACTTTGGTACGGCGGATAAACAGATTCCTATTCGCACTGTTCAAATACTAATTTTTGGCGTAGCTATTGCGATTGTTAGTCTTCTAACTTACTTAATAAATTTCACTAAATTTGGCAAAGCAATGCAGGCTGTGGCTGAAGATGCTACTACTTCTACTCTGTTGGGTATTGATACTGACAGATATATTGTTTTGACGTTTTTTGTGAGCAGTTTTCTGGCTGGTTTGGCGGGGAGTTTAGTGGGTTCTAGTGTTAGTATTGCTGGGCCGTATTTTGGGATTGCTTTTGGTTTGAAGGGTTTGGCGGTGATTGTGCTGGGTGGGTTGGGGAGTATTCCTGGGGCTGTTTTGGGTGGGTTTATAATTGGTTTGGTGGAGGCTTTTGTGCCTGGTGATTTTTCTGCCTATAAGGATGCTGTTGCTTTTGGCATATTGTTTATGATGCTATTGGTGAGACCGCAGGGTTTGTTTGGACGGCGCTTGATTCAAAAAGTTTAGGATTATTTGCAAGACATCTAATAAGGCAGGGCGGTTTTGAGAAGGGAAAGCTGGTTTCCAGCAAAGACTATACCTAAACCAGCCCGTATAAACTCTTGTGGAGTTTTATAGACGTACCTAGAAAACTTATTCATACCTCAGAGGCAGTTTGATGAATTCGGAAGTTCCATTAATGGTCAGCGATCGCCTTTTTTTACGATTAGCAAATCAAGAGGATATCTGCGAAATTATTAAATTTTACAGTGACAATCAAAAGTTTTTTACTCCCTGGCACCGACATTGGGCGGAGGATTTTTTAACGGAAAGTTATTGGGAAAAACAAGTAGAGAAAGATTTCCAAGGATTTGAGTCTGACAAATCTTTAAAGATGTGGATTTTTGAGAAGGCTAATCCTGAGTATATTGTCGGTAACGTTAATTTTGATAATTTTGTACGAGGTGCCGGTCATTTCTGCTTTTTGGGATATAATCTGGCAGAAGCGCAACAAGGTAAAGGTTATATGAGTGAATCTGTGCGAGTTGCAATTCAATATGTTTTTGAAGAGTTAAATTTACATCGCGTTATGGCAAATTATATGCCTCACAATCAGTGTAGTGGTAATCTACTTAAAAGATTGGGATTTGTGGTGGAAGGTTACGCTAGAGACTATTTGTTCATAAATGGTCGGTGGGAAGACCACATTCAGACTAGCTTAATCAATCGTAATTGGAAACCAAGTTAACCAGATTTTTCATAATAATTTCCAATCTAAAATCAAGTTATGGCTACATTTTTTACTACTTACGGGTTTCTAATCGTTTCGATGTTGCTGGGTGCAACGTTGGGAATGTCGCTATATTTGCCTCTAATGACTGGACAGTTGTCTCTGGCTAGCCCTGGTTTTTATGCTTTGGGTGGGTATATTGCGGCGATTTTATCTACGACGGTTTTTCAACAGACAGGGGGTTTATTTCCACTGCCATTGCTGTTATTGGAGATGATAATTGCAGGGGTTGTTTCGGGGTTGCTGGGGATTTTAGTGGGAATTCCGGCGCTGCGGTTAAGCGGGATTTATTTGGCGATCGCAACTATTGCTTTTGTGGAAATTTTGCGGGTTTTATCGCTGAATTTAGATATCACTGGCGGGGCTGTGGGCATTTTTGGGATTCCGCAACCGTTTGCGACGCCGATCGAGTATTTGTGGATTGTACTACCTTTACTTTTGGTAAGTATGGGGATTGTCTATCGGCTGGAACGGATTCGGGTGGGGCGGGCTTTTGCTGCGATTCGCGCTGATGAGTTGGCGGCTGATGCGATCGGCATTAACCCAACTTTTTATAAGGTTCTGGCTTTCACGTTAGGTGCTGTTTTAGCTGGTGTGGTGGGTGCAGTTAGTGCCCATTTCCTGAATACTTGGAATGCGCGTCAAGGGACTTTTGATGCTAGTATTATTTACTTGACTTCTGTGTTAATTGGTGGTAGCAGAAGTTTTCTGGGAGCAGTTTTGGGTGGGATGGTGTTTACTGCTTTGCCGGAGGTTTTGAGGGGAATGGCGACTATTCAAGGATTGCCGGTTTGGTTGGGGCAATTTCTGCGGGATGGGCGGTTAATTGTTTTTGGGTTGCTGATTGTTTTGGGGACGATATTTTTTCCGCAAGGTTTGGTGACGCCGGAGTTGTTGAAGAAATTTAAAAAGGGCGATCGTACTTCTGTTTAAAAGTCAGAAATCGTCGGGGAGTTCTGGCAAATGTCGGGCGAGCGGTTTGGCGACTCCTGGAATTTGGGAGTTCTGGCGGAAATTGGCAACAAAGAGGTATTAGGCGGCAACTATCTCTGCTAACCGACTTCTTAACCATCGGAATTTATTTGTGAATTTCTTCTACTCCGACGTTGGGCCTTTAAGGTTGCATTAGCAAGTTTACAATCTCTTAGTCGTTGCTCAAAGAGGGGAATTGCTTTTGATAAACCGTAAGTTCTGACTTTTTTCCGGAAGTATTCTGAGCAAGACTCAGCACCGTGAAGTCGGCTGTAGGCACAGGAAAAGCCTTTGTGAGGTGATAGATGTTTTTGATACCTCTGAATGGCTTGAATAGCAACGTAATCAAGCAAGAATCGCAAGCCTACTTTGTCTATGACATGCACCACTGGCGCAACTAACCGCAGAAATTTTGTGAGAATACCTTTACGCTTTACCTTTGTGTGAGCAGACCTCTGCTTTTGAGATCGATAATAGAGTGTGGCTGAGAAAAATTTTTGGTAGAGAAAGTTTATAAACATAGAAAAAGTATTAGTTATTTAATAAATAAACAACTAATTTATCCAGAATTTGACGTACAGCTTTCGCAAAAAGTGGATGCTTTTTAAGCCATTGAGCTAAAGGGGGGGACAGTTGATAATATGCGGAAACAAACAAGCGCCCCATTGAGTAAAACATCAGTTTTTCGTCTCGAAAATGCCTTAAACTAACTACCTGTGGTGCATCATAGCTGCCATAAACAGCAGTGGCAATGAAGCAATCGCAATTAGGTTCACATTCTCCACAATCGCCTCCTCCACAATCGCCGCAGTCAGGATAGTCACCACAATCAGCACTTCCACCAGAACCACCTGTTTGAGGTTCTGGTATTCCTCCGCCAAAAGAGCTACCTAAGTCCACGGGATTACTAACTCTTGCCTCAAGATTTCGTTCAATTACACTGTCAATTACTTGATCGTGAGGCAGATTTGGGAAACTACCAGCGCCACCTCCACCACCAGGAGGAGGAGATGGTTTAGAAAGGAAATCGTCACCAAGTCTAGAACCTTTTCTGAGAGATTGTCCTAAGTTCTCTGGCTTAGTTGGATTTGAACTAGGTGGATAGGGATCTCTATTTTTTGGAGATCGTTTTGGGTCATCTGCCTCGGTTGGGAAATTAGGTGGATAGGGTTCTCGACCTACAGGTTTATATAAATCGTCATTGGATTTCAGATCCTCAATGATTTTCTCGTAGTGCGCTGCTGTGACCCCAACTCCAGTAGCACCACCAACACCAGTTCCACCAAGGATAAACCAACCGAGACGATTTTTCAGTTTCTTGTACTTCTTGTCAGAAGATAGCAGTCTATTGAATTCCTGTAAGCTCAGTTCACTTAATTTACGAAGTATTAACAATGACTCTTCAGATGAAAGTGGCAAACGTCCGCTATTTGCACATTCAATAACTACTTGAAGTATCAAAGATTTCTTAACTTGTGGATCTGCGTTATGAGAAAGCAGACCAGCAATGTTCTCTACAAATTTTTCGACTAACTCATCGTTAACAATATAGTTATTGTTTATAATTTGTTGAGTAATTACTTGATTAACTTGATTAGTAACATTTTGATGTTGCTGATTGAAATCTGTCATAACTTTGCAATAACTAGCTGTTAGAGAGTTTTTATGGCTGCTACAAATTGATACACCATGACAGCTTTCATCTTCTAAAATAATTGCTGAACTAATTCAATAGCCTTCATAATCCCAGTAACAATTCCACCTGCTTCAGCTAGATTTTTTATAAATTCTTTAGCCTGAATGAGATGTTCTAGAATGGCATTCTTGTTTGGTTCAGGCTTTTTGGATTGGTCAACAGCTTTCTGAATCTGATATTGAACATCTGTAACAATCTCCGCATCAATAACTTGAGCATCTCCAGCTTTTGTTATTTCAAACTTGAGCTTCTCTAGCTCGTTAACAAGGTCTGCTTGATTTTGAACAGTTGCAAAGTTGATATCTCCCGCAGCATTGTATTGGTAGTTTACTTTTTGACCACGCTGATCGAACGCCGACATAATTTTTCTCCAGATCGCGAACTAACGCTAATTAACACTATGGGTCATATTGAGTCGGAACTTTTCCCGAAAAATTTGCTCAAATGTCGGAAAGATCGGATAAGATTGGAAAAACCTGCCTATCTGACCGATCTATGGACATCGCAGAAGTCTTGAAACTGTCAGATGAAATGCTGTTCACCCCTACAGCCGATCGCCCAAAACCTATAAGAGAATTTAGAAGTGCGATCGCAACTCGCAAAATAGTAAATCCCGATCGCTCTCCGTTGACCAGCGGAATTAAGTTCGCAGCCACTTGCTCTAGGGAAGCTGCTTTGTAGCTCTTCCGTATCATAGACCGATCGCTCAAAACTGAAAAGCGAAAAAAGACGGAAAAAGACGGGCATTTCTAAAATCGCAATGCAAGGCGGAAAAAGACGGATAAAGACGGAAAAAGTCTGCTATAGTAACTATTGTTCTCCGCTCCCCCTACTGATGGACACTGCCCATATCTTGCAATTTGTAGATGAAGTGCTCAGCGCGAAGACAGGCAAACATCTAAATGACTTGCAGCGTAAAATTATCGAGGGAATACTGAACCGAAAAAAGTATTCTGATATTGCAGGTACTTATGGTTGTACGGCGGGTCATGCTAAGGATATCGGTTACAAGCTTTTGCAAATGTTATCTGATGTTTTTGATGAACCAGTGGATAAACGTAATCTTAAATCTGTGCTAGAGCGGCAATTAAATCTGAATATAAATTTTGGCGATCGCAATAATAATAATACTAATTTTGGTAATAGCCACACAATTAACTATATCAATGGTTGCTCTGAACTACCCACTCCTACCCCAGATAAAAGTCAGCCTGCGACTCCTGACTACCAGGACGGCACTAATCAAGTTAAAATTGAAATGGTTGGTAAATTACGACAGTTGGGATTAAAGGATGAGCAAATCGCAGAGGTGTTAGGGTTAGCCTTGGAGGTCGTGAAGCAGATGGATTGAAAAAAATGAGTTGATTAAAAGTGTAGTAAGGGTTCATCAGCTCAATTGTTTTACGCCAACCGCATTTGTATTTCTGTAAACAATTTTTGCTGCCCCTTTTAAGTATGCTTTTAGCTGCTGTTTATCTGAGGGTGTAATTTTCTTTACCTCATCCTTTTTTAACTGTTTTACTAAATTTTTCATTTTAGCCATTTTTTCAGGTATTTGCCAAACTGAGGTGCACCCTTTTGGGATTTTTGGATATTCGATCGCTCTTCTCAATGCAATCACTAACTTGGACTCATTGAGAAGAGCTTTGTATTGTTTTCAGGAAGCAGATAGAAAATGCCTAACCTTGATTTACTGCACAGGGTTCCATGAACATAGTTTCCCAAATGTGGCCATCTAAATCTTGAAAGCCATGACCATACATAAATCCGTGGTCTTGCGGTTCATTGTAGGTCGTTCCGCCAGCAGCAACTGCCTTGCTAATCATTTTATCCACTTCTTCTCGGCTCTCGGAAGACAAGCACACCAGCACTTCTGTACTCTTGGTGGCATCGCAAATTGGGTTGGGTGTAAATTCCTTGAACTTGGCTTCTGTCAAGAGCATGACGAAGATGTCTTCGCTCACAACCATACAAGTGGCAGTTTCGTCAGTAAATTGAGCGTTAAAACTGAATCCAAGTTTAGTAAAAAATTCGACAGACCGATCGAGATTTTTGACGGGTAAATTCACGAAAATTTTAGTAGCCATGTTTTCTCCTTTTTAACTTCGATCGCAAGGTGAAACATTAACGATTGATTTTTCGCTAATGTTTGAATTGAAGGGTAAAGCCTGTGAGCAAACTTGAAAGGGTTAGGTAGCTGGCTGGACATTAATCATCCACGGTGTGCCAAATCGATCGACAAGCATTCCAAAACGGGTAGACCAGAAGGTCTCTTGGAATGGCATCTTTACCGTTCCGTTTTCTGCCAATTTGTGAAAAATCCGCTCCGCTTCGACTAGATCGTCAAATTGAAGATTCACAGAGAATCCCTGTGGTTTATTAAAGCCGTCGGGTGGAGTGTCAGAACCCATCAATACCATTGCACCCACAGTTAAGTTGGCGTGCATGATTCGATCGCGCTGTTCGGAGGGAATTTCCTGACACATGGGCCCATCCCCATAGGTCATCATCCCGTCGATTTTGCCACCTAAACACTGTTCGTAGAATTGAAATGCAGCTTTGCATTCACCGTCAAAAAAGAGATAAGTATTCGATTGCATCATGTACTCCTTTGGTTAATAGTCGATCGACCAATCCATTCATGGGAAATGATGTGGCTGCCGAACGAAAAGTTAGGCAGTATTTATGCCCTCAAGAACGGTTGAGTTGTTCTGCCTCCGCCCGAATGCGTTCTTCCTGTTCCCTGAGTTCGGGCGTCAAGGATTCGCCGAAGTCCTCTGCTGTAAAGATCTGGCGAATTTCGATCGCGGATTCTCCTGGCATCGGGTTGGGGCAGCGTTTGATCCAGGCAATCGCTTCGTCCATCGACTGCACTTGCCAGATCCAGAATCCGGCAATCAGCTCTTTTGTCTCTGTGAACGGTCCGTCAATCACGCTGCGATTTGTGCCTGAAAACGTCACCCGCGCTCCTTTTGAGCTGGGATGTAGCCCTTCGCCAGCGAGCATAATTCCCGCCTTGACCAATGCTTCGTTGTACTGCCCCATTTCCGTCAGAAGCTGTTCGCTGGGCATGACGCCTGCCTCTGAGTCTTCGGTAGCTTTGATTAGAACCATGACTTTCATAGTGAAATCTCCTTTTGTTTATGGTTGTTGAGCTGGGCTAAGGTGCGATCATGAAAACGGCTTTAGACGTTTCTGGATCGAAGGGGACAGAGCAATGCTCGTGCACAATCTGCCATCTGCCCTGTTTCCGCTGGCACCCAGAGGTGATTCGCATCCACATCTGCCCCGCTGGGTGATCTGGTGCCATCCCTGTGAAGTGAAAAAGCCAGTGCGCGATCGCCAAATCACCGCTCACGGTGAGGCTGAGGTCTCGCCTCTCAATCCCGAAGGAGTCCGGGAAGTAAGGCAAGCACGCCTCCCACGTCCGTCGAAATTCATCTGCACCTTTGGTTTGGAACGGCGGTTTTGCATCGAAAATAATGACATCTTGGGCGTAGTGCGCCATGATGCGATCGAGGTCTTTGGCGCAGATGGCACTGGCCGTATCTGCGATGATTTGTCGAATCAGGGCTTCGTCTTGTGTTTTGGTGGTTTCGGCTGTCATAGTCATCGTGGTCTCTCCTTATTGATGTCGATTGGTTTTCCGGGCGCAGATTGAAAGCTGCTAACCCTTGCTCTACCATCTAGTCGAATAGAGGTGTGTGCGATCGACAAGTTGAACATTTTTTCTGGAAAAGTTTCTCAGTGCGGATGTGGAACTTTGCGTTGAGCGGTATTGACGGCAACTACTGGTCTGATGGCAAGCCCGACAGTTCCACGATCGGGCGAATTTCAACCGTACCTTTACTGGCGCTTGGTATGCGTGCTGCGATCGCGATCGCTTCGTCAAGATCCTTGGCATCGATCAGAAAGTAGCCACCGAGTTGTTCGCGCGTCTCCGCAAACGGCCCATCGGTGACAAGTTTTTTGCCGTCACGCACTCGAATACTGGTTGCTGTGGCGATCGAGTGTAGCGGCGAAGCACCCAAATATTGATTGTTCGCTTGCAGTTCTTGGGTTAGCTGCAAAGACTTTGCGTAGCATTGCTGCAGCTCGCTTTCAGTCCAGGCATTTTCGTCGCTGTAAATCAGCAATATGTATTTCATCAAAATTATTGGTTGAAACCCCGTCTTTCAAGACGGCTTTACTTAAACTAGAACTGGTACGAATACCCATCTTTTCTATGGATAATCTGACAGTATTTATGGTTAATACCCTGTACCAATTCTTTCGCTGATATATTGAAAAAACCGCTGCTGCGAACAGCTACTCTACCAACATATTCACCAATTTTTTTTCCAGTGGTTACCACTGCTTTCACAATGTCGCCAGTTTGAAAACCTTTAACAAATTTGTCGCGAGGTACGTAACGAGATGGAAAACCAAATTTATCAGTGCGACACATTTGCCGAGTGCCATGACCGTTAGCTTTGATTAGCAATGGCTGAGCGGTTAACACAACTAATTTATCAACCTTGGCAACACAAGCAGCATCAAAATAATGAGTTTTGGGCAACTCTAATCGATTACGATTGTATTTTGTCTGCCCGCCGGAGCCTGTCGTAACAGGTAATTCCGTTAGCTTGAGTTGGTTGAACAATGCCCAGCGGGTTGAATTGACGGCGGTGGCATCTTTTAGTGGTCGTTTGACTTGTACCATGATTTGCTTGAGTAAGTCTGGCTTCTTCGAGAGGAAATCCTTAATATCTTGAGTGCCTTTCTTGAGATTACATTTTTCGCAAGCTAGACACAGATTAGAGATACGATTGCTACCTCCTTTTGCCTTGGGATGAATGTGTTCTACCTGCAAGGGGATATTTTCAGTCTTGCAATAAGTACACTTTCTGTCCCATTTGTTAAGCAGATATTCTCTGATATCGTACCCAAGTAATTCGCCTTGCTGATATTCTACCCCAGAGATTTCGGGCTTCTCTAGTTGCTGAAAATCAAATCGAACCAACTCCATCGCAATACTATTTACGGGTGCAAATCTGATGAATTTGTTAACCCAAGTCAAGGTCGTATCTACTCTGTGTTTCAAGCTAGGAGCTAGCCAGCTCTTTGGGCGAGTGCGATTCAGGAAACGCGCTTGACGGTAGTGGGTATGTCTAGCTCGACGACATCGACGGATAGCACGGCGAGAATCCAAACTAGCTTTAATTGCTTGTCCTCTGTGATTTAGCTCGGCTACAAAGATAAGCTTTTCGCCTTTGAGTAGCGCAATTCCTGTAGTTTTACTACCAGGATCTAGTTTGATCTCGATCAATTGGGTAGGGGTATCAACACCGGGTTTAAGAATGATGGTAAACGGGTATCTACGGAAGACCGCAGCTTCGCCATTCGAGAGTAATTTTCTAGCCACGGCAGGATGAACTGGATCTAGCGGGCGCTTATTGGTATCAAGTACAAATGTGTAATTTTGCATGAAATTCTCCCTTGCGGGGTAATGTTTGCTTCGCCAATATTTCGAGAGCTTGTTAGGTTAACAACACTGCTCCAGTGACCTTAGAACTGTTTAATTGTTAACGACAGAGCAGAAGACTAGCACGCATCTAAGGGTGTCCTGACTCTCGAAATGTAGTCAATTAAGACGCTTGGCTGGTCAGAATGGCTTACTGGATTTCTCCCGCAAGCCTCATGCCTTTAGGCTGAGGTTCCTGACTTAGTAGTCGTTCGGCGAGGCTGCAAATCGACAGCGCAGCAAAAAATTTTTTCAGCTTAACTCGCGAAGGCGTTTTTCGAGAAAACGACGCTCTGGTTCCTGTTTCACGATCGCCAGCGCCTTTTGGTAGGATTCTCTGGCATCAGCAGTTCTGCCCAGCCGCCGACACAAATCGGCTCGCGCGGAGTGTGCCAGATGGTAGTCTGCCAAATCGCCACGCGCTAATATTTGGTCGATCGATTGCAGTCCCGCTAAGGGGCCATCGCGCATTGCCACTGCCACCGCCCGATTTAAGGCAACAACGGGCGACGGCTCTAATTGCACGAGCAGGTCGTATAAGCCCACAATCTGCGCCCAGTCCGTTGCAGCAGCACTCTGGGCCTCTGAATGCACCGCTGAGATCGCAGCCTGAAGCGTGTACGAACCAAACCGTCCTGATGATAGCGATTGCTGCACCAGTAACCTGCCTTCAGAAATTTGTGCTTGATTCCAGAGCGATCGATCTTGGTCTTGTAGAAGGATGAGGTCGCCTGTGGAGGAAGTGCGTGCGGTGCGCCGCGATTCTTGCAGCAGCATCAGCGCCAGGAGTCCAATCACCTCGGAGTCTGGCAACAGTTCCATTACCAGCCGTCCCAAACGGATCGCTTCGCCAGCGAGATCGGCCCGCGTCAGCGATCGGCCAGATGAGGCCGCGTACCCTTCGTTAAACACCAGGTAGATCGTTTGAAGCACGGTGTCCAATCGATCGGGCAAATCGGTTTTCGACGGCACTTGATAAGGAATGCGCGCGGATCGGATCTTCGCCTTCGCCCGCACGATCCGCTGCGCCAACGTGGGGGGAGGAATCAGGAAGGCGCTGGCAATTTCCTCGGTACTGAGTCCGCAGACTTCCCGCAGGGTCAACGCCACCTGAGCTTCTGGCGACAGGGCCGGATGACAGCAAGTGAAAATCAAGCGCAGGCGATCGTCCTCAACGTCCTCGTCATCCTCGATTGTGGTGTCACTCGGATCGAGTTGTTGAGCGAGTTCTGCCAAGTGCGTATCAAAGCGGGCGCGACGGCGGATGGTGTCGATCGCTTTAAAGCGACCCGTAGATACAAGCCACGATCGCGGGTTAGCGGGAATGCCGTCACGGGGCCATTGCGCTACAGCCGCAGCGAAGGCTTCGTGCATCGCCTCTTGGGCGCGATCAAAGTCACCGAGCAAGCGGATCAGTGTGGCTAAAACGCGACGCGACTCGGATCGGTAGACAGCATCCACCTGCTGACGGATTTGATCGGCTGCTGCATCATTCATAAACCGTTCACAAAACAAACATATATTATCGCCCGTGCCGCAGAGTACGATGCTCCCATTGCGTCCGTGCAATCCGCCAATCGACCTCGCTCCAACCGCGATCGGACATCCATGATGACCCTGGGCGGGTAGCAACCACTTCTGCTCCTATCCACTCGGCCAACCGAGCGATCCGGGTATTTGCACTTACGGTAGACCCGGAGAGCGCCTTCAGATCGAGTTCCGCGAACCCAAAGTCGAGCAGCGCACGCCCCACCTCGATCGCGTAGGCATATCGCCCCCAATAGGCTGGTGCCAGTTCTAGACCAAATTCCATCTCGCCAGTTTCGCACAATTCTCCCCGCAGTCCACAGCAACCGACAAGCGCGTAAGGTTCCTGTCGTTGTACGATCGCCAGTTGGTAATTGAGTCGAGGGCGATCGCCAGCCCATGCCTGAAACATCTCGAATAGACGTGCGGCATGGTCGGGACTAGACCGATCGGGTTCGTAAAATGTCTGGTTGCGCGGATCGGCTTGATAGTCCAAGAATGGCGATCGATCGGCATCTACAAAGTCACGCAGCAGAAATCTTTTGGTTACAATCTTTATCATAACTTACAACTTTAATTATGGGCAATTAAACAAACATCATATTCTGCCAAATCTTAATACTTTTGTCACTGCTGCCGCTAGCCAAAAACTCTCCTTCCGGGCTAAAATTAACGGAATAAACAGAATTTGTATGCCCAGAAATATTACAAATTTCCCTACCGTCTTTAACTTGCCAAATCTTGATAGTTTGATTGCTGCTGCTGGCAATCACCTCGCCATCGGAACTAAACGCGAGCGAATCTACATACCAAGAATGACCAGAAATTGTTAAAACTTCTTGCCCGTCCTTCATCCACCAAATTTTGATCGTATTGTCGTGACTGCCACTGGCAAGAAACTCTCCGTTGGGACTGAAAGCCAGACAGCGAACACAGTCTGTATGACCTGTCAGCGTCCGAATTAGCTTGCCATCTTTGACTCGCCAAATCTTGATAGTTCTGTCCCAACTGCTGCTAGCAATAGTTTCTCCGTCAGGACTGAAGGCGACGAAGTAAACTAAGTTAATGTGACCAGAAAGTGTGCGAATTTCTTCCCCGTCTTTCACCCGCCAAAGTTTGATTGTTTTGTCCCAACTGCTGCTAGCCACAGTTGCGCCGTCGGGACTGAAAGCTAAGCCATAAACAGAGTTGCTATGACCGGAAAGTGTGCGGATTTCTTGCCCGTCTTTCATCCGCCAAAATTTGATTGTTTTGTCGTGGCTGCTACTGGCAAGTATCTTTCCGTCGGGGCTGAAAACTACTGTATGAACTGAGTTAGCGTGTCCTGCGAGAGTCACTATTTCTTGCCCGTCTTGTACCTGCCAAAGCTTGATTGTTTTGTCATCGCTGCCGCTGGCTATAACTTCTCCGTTGGGACTGAAAGCTACAGAGAAAATTAAGTTTTTGTGTCCTGTTAATGTGTGAATACATTGCCAGTTATGAGTTGGCTGTGGGGGCGGACTGGGATTAGTTGCCGGTTTGACTGATTTGGTAATTGTTTGAGGAATGGTGAGTTTAATAGCTGCTTCTGGATTCAATTGGGTTAATACTTCAACAGCCGTTTGATAGCGACGGTTCGTAGCATTTTCAATCAGTTTGTCTAAGATTTTGCCCATTTCTTCACTCACCGGGTTATTCGCCAAATATTGTCGCCAAATCCAGGCATCTTCGCCCGGATCGAAGAGGTCAAAGGGGGAAACTTGAGTTAGCAAATACAGGCAAGTTACGCCTAAACTGTACAAGTCGCTGGTGAAAAATGCTTTGCCTCGGGCTTGTTCGGGGGCGATGTATTCGGGGCTGCCGATGCTGGTTCCTGTTTTGAGTAGGGCTGTACCTGTGGCTATTTTGGCGGCACCAAAGTCTACTAAAACTAATTGTTTGTCGGCGCGGCGGATGATGTTTTCGGGTTTGATATCTCGGTGAATAACATTGTGGGAATGGATGAAGTGAAGTACGGGTAATAAGCTGTTGAGTAAGTCTTGAATTTGCTTTTGTGTAAATGTGCCTTCTGTGGCTACGATTTGTGCTAAATTTTGTCCGTCGATAAATTCTTGGACTACATATTGTCGGCTGTCTTGGATGGAATAGGCTAAGAGTTCGGGGATTTGAGGGTGTTTTCCCAATTCGTCTAATCGCATTGCTTCTTGTTCAAAAAGTTCGGCTGCTTTTTTGCTGTTGCGATTGCTGGCTGATGGGATGAGTTGGGTTTCTGGGGGTAGAAATTGTTTGATGACGCAGCGGGGTTTGGAGGGTTTGTCTTCGTCTACGGCGAGGAATGTTCTGCCAAAACCTCCTTGTCCGATCGCCTTTATGGCCCGGTATCTGTCGCGCAACAGCAGTTTTGACCGACAATTGCGGCAAATTTTCGCTGCATCCGGGTTTTGGGGCTTGGAACAGTTGGGGTTTAGGCAGTAACTCATTCTATTTTAGATTTTGGATTTCGGATTGTAGATAAGACGGCGGTTGAAACCGCGTCTACACGAACGAAGTCTGCCTCCGCAGACTAAAAAAAAACGTGATTTTAATTGCAATGTCTTCAACCCGCGGAGGCGGGTTTTGTTTGTGTCGCCGCGGTTTCAACCGCCCAGTCTTTTATTTTAGAAATTCCACATGACTGGATTGTCGTCTAAATGGTCGGTGACTGTTCGCCCGATCGCATCAATTTCTTTTAAGTCCTCCTGACTCAGCTTTACTTCGGCAGCTTTAGCATTAGCTGCGGCTTGTTCAGCATTACGCGCGCCGACAATTGCATTGGTTTGGGGCTGGGCAATTAACCATGCTAAAGCTAAATTTCCTAAGCTTGTCTGGTGGCGATCGGCAATTGGTCTGAGTTTATTCAATGCTGTTTGCACTCGTTCATAATTTTCTTTGAGGAACAGCTTACTTTTGGCGCGGTGATCGCCTTCTTCAAATTTGTGTTCTGGCCCAAATTTACCTGTTAATATTCCTTGAGCTAGAGATGAGTAGGCAAGGATTGAGATATGGTTGTCGGCACAGTAGGACATGGCCTCTTTTTCTACCCAGCGCCAAAACAGAGAATAGGGCGGTTGCAAGCTGTCGATGCGTCCGTATTGGGCGGCTTCTGCTATTTGGGCGCGGGAGAAGTTGGAAACGCCGATCGCCCGAATTTTTCCCTGTTCTTTTAACTTGTTCAGGGCGTCCATTGTTTCTGCAATTGGCACTAACTCGGAATTCCAAGTGCCAGCGGGCCAGTGGATTTGGTAAAGGTCGATATAATCGGTGTTGAGGTTTTTTAGCGATCGATCGCACGCTTCGACTAGCAAATCGGGTTTCAGGTGGTTGGCAAAGACTTTGCTAGCATAAACTACTTGCGATCGCACATCTGAAAGTGCTTGACCGATAATTTGTTCCGAATGCCCTTCTCCGTAAACCTCAGCCGTATCAAAAGTGGTAATACCTGCCTCAAAAGCGGCGCGCATTGCTTTGACAGTTTCAGCATCCTCAATTCCCACCCACATCCGCTTCCCAGCTTGCCAAGTCCCCATAATTATCGGGGTAATCTGAATTTGTGATGTCCCCAATTGTCGCTTTTCCATACCCTAAGTCCTCATTGAGATTTTTAGTATTCACCCTCAAGCTACCTAATCTTAACAGAAAAAAGTGGCTGTACTTGCTTGAGAAGACCGATATTGTTACTATTGTTAAAACCAGACAAAATTTCTATGAAATCAACTACTCGCGCCCTGAAAGAATGGAATGTAGCCGTTAATGCTTTGGAACAAGGCCAAACGATTGTGCTGTTGCGGAAGGGGGGCATTCGCGAGCAAGCAGGACAGTTCAATGTCAATGACAAACAGGTTTTGCTGTATCCCACTTTTGAGCACCAACAGCCTGATTTATTAAAACCGGATTTTGCGAGTCAGGTAAAAACTGTAGAATCTGGTTGGCATCCTGAAATTATTAGAATTGGCAGTTGGGCCGAGATTACCGATGTTTTTTTGGTAGCTTGGGAACCGGCAATTACCGCGCTGTTTCCTTACCATATTTGGAATGAAAAATTTGTCAGCGATCGCCTGAAATGGAAACAAAATCAGCCAATTTATATTTTATTGCTGCGGACTTATCGCCTTGCAGAAACCAAAGAAATTCCGTACATTCCTGAATACGGCGGTTGCCGTTCTTGGCTCGATTTGGCAGCTCCTATTTCGCTGGGAAGCCAAGCTGTTTTGAGCGACCGAGAATATATTGAACGGTCACATAAAATCCGCAATTTGATAGCGAATCCTCCGAATGCTTCTGGCTTGCCGAAAGTCACAACCTGACCCTTTGTAGTCAGGATTTTAGTCCTCATTCATAGTTTTTAATGTACTTTTTGAGAGGCGCGTTTCTACCAAACCCAGCCCAAAATCCGCCGCTAATGCCATCAAAGCCGCCGGAATTGCCCCAGCCAAAAGTAACTGATTGTTGACGGTAGCAACGCCGCGAAAAATAAACACCCCCAAGCCGCCGGCACCAATTGCAGCCGCAATGGTTGCAAGTCCGATCGCAATTACTGCGGCAACTCGCACGCCCGCCAGAATCACGCCCAGTGCCAGGGGAATTTCCACTTGCCATAACAGTTGCATATCAGTCATCCCCATGCCTCTTCCGGCTTCCGTAATCGCTGGATCGACGCCGACAATACCAGTATAAGTATTGCGGATAATTGGCAGCAAAGAATACAGAGTGAGGGCGATAATTGCCGTGCGATCGCCTATTCCACCCACTATCGGCACCGGGATTAGCAAGCCAAACAAAGCTAAACTGGGAATTGTTTGCATAATATTAGCAAATCCCAAAATGGGCTTTTTAAATTTTGGTTTTCTCGTGACTAAAATCCCGAGGGGAATCCCCACACTAATAGCGATAAAAATTGCAACAGTTACTAAATATAAGTGTTCGCTGGCGCGCTGAATTATCTCTGAGCCATAGCGGTTGATAAAAGTTATCATCGGGTAATTGGTTATTACTAATTGCTGACCATTTTATAAATCATTTTCCATTTCAGGACTTGGTTCACCAGGATAGAAGCGAAAATCCAGAATTTCCTCTAAGCTGTAAAGGCAATTTTGAGGAAATGTTTTAAGAGGTAAATCGGTTTCTCCTACTGCCAAATCTCTACCGTTTTGATAAGCTTCTTGGAAAGCTTCTTGCAAGTAAGGTTTCAGACTTGGGTTATCTTGTATCAGTCTCTGAGTGTCCCGCCGCTGCACTCGAATTGTAGACAGCCAGCTACGACTCCGCTGCTGGGGCTGATATTGCCACTTCAGCAAATGTCCCAGCAAAATGCTCAAACGATTTCTAACTTCTTGACGTTCCTGTTTGCCCAAAGATTCAATCTCCTCAATTAAATTTGGCAAGTCAAGTTGACTCCACTGACACTTGCGAAGTAACTTGACTTGTTCTTGCGTCCAAGCATAGAAGTCTGTCTCGTAAAGACTGTGCATCGTTTGATTATCAGCTTAGTTACTAAAACTATATTATCAAAATTTTGCTAAAATCATTCCAATCTAGCTACTTGCAAACATTCAAGAAATGCCCGAGCTTCTGGATGGTGAGATTTCATAAACTCATCAGGCGATGCCAATTCAACCAAGCGTCCATCTTGCATCAAACCAATTTTAGAAGCTAACAAAAAAGCTTCTTGAATGCCGTGAGTAACAAAAATCACAGTTTTACCCAGTTGCTGCTGCAATTGACCGAATTCCCGCTGTAATTCCAGACGAGTAATCGGGTCTAAAGCACCAAACGGTTCGTCCATTAACAATATCGGAGGGTCAGCGGCCAGTGCTCTAGCGACGCCTACCCGCTGCCGCTGTCCGCCGGATAACTGATGGGGATAGCGTTTTGCGAAGTGCTGGGGGTCGAGGTTGACTAATTCTAACAGTTGCCGGACGCGAGATTGAATACGATCGCCCTCCCAACCTTCTAATTTTGGCACTAAACCGACGTTTTGCTCGACGGTAAAATGGGGAAATAAACCGATTTCTTGAATCACATAACCAATTTTTCGGCGTAGTTGAATTGGGTTCCACTGAGTTGTCGGTTTTCCCATGACAAGAATTTCGCCGCTGCTTGGCGTTAGTAAATTGTTAATCAATTTCATGGTAGTAGTTTTGCCACTACCGCTGCGTCCCAGCAATACTAAAACTTCTCCTTGCAGCACTTTGAAATTGAGTTTGTCTACTAAATGCCTGCGGTTGAGCCGATATGTAACGTCGAGGCATTCGACAGCAACTTCATTATTGAGAGGCATGATTAGTCTGGGTGATTTGGGTTTTCAGCAACTTAAAAGTGGCGAGGATCGGAAAACAATTCCTCATCTCAAATCTCAACTCTAAAATCAACTTGATTTTGCCATTCTAGCAGTAAGGCTCGACATTGGAGGCAAGTTAATTTTTTGAGCAAGCCGCGAATTCCGTCTGGGGTGAGAGGATATGCAGCACCGATCAGCTCGGGGTTTACTGTTGCTGTAGGGTGCAATTCTGCAACAAAACCGTAGAGTTTTTGATTGGAGAAGGAACTGTTTATTGCCCAGCCGACGGTGTTGATCGGTTCGAGGCGGGCGATCGCACTTTCGGCCACGCCTAGTTCCCTCTTAATTATAGCTGGAACGGCTGCTGCTGGCGTGGCTTCGGCTGGTACGCGACCGCCGGGAAAATCGAGGGTTGCTTCTGCCACGCCGGGGCGATACATCGGTGTGGGAAATAGCAATTTTCCAGCTTGAATTGTCAAGATTACAACTGAATCTGCTCTTTCTACTCGCCAATATTCTACTGTTTTTCCTTCGGTTGTTTCGAGATGTTCGGCGATTAGTTTTACCCAATGAGAGTTGATTTCTACAAAGCGATCTAGAGTTTTCCACTGGGATTTGGCAGTTGGGTTCATGTCGGAATTTTTGAAATAAATCAGATGTTCTTTGCTATGGTAGGCGATTTCTGCCGAGCTGAACAATAGTCGATCGACCTTTTCAGCTTTGAGCCTGTTTTTTCCTCTCAATTGTAAATTTTTGCTACAAAGCTACACATTTTCCTAGATAATTCCGTAACATAGACTACATAATCACAGTTTATCTGCGCCTTCGCTCTGCGTTGTTTCAACCGCGCCTTGGTGCAGACTCTTAGCTAGACAGGAGTCGTTATGCAACTGCAAACAGATATTCGTACTTGGCAATCTCAAGCAACCCCAGGAAGCTTCGCCGGTGTCCGCGACTGGGAAAAATTTGGCTGCGCCGTACCTGCCCCCAAATTGGCTCCTTCTATGTGGGTTAAATTGTTCAATCCGCCAACCGCATTCAGCTTTGACGAAGCGTGGCTGTTGTGTGAATGTTCGGAAGAACAGTGGCTAGCTTGGATTCCTGATTATGGCGAAATTTTACTGAGTACACATGAATTTTGCGCTACTAAATCGTGAATTACGCAGACAAACTTTCATAAACCAGGTGTTAAAATCTATATCCCTCGGGTTCCACGGGATTTTTTGGAAAAAAGCTGGTTTCTGCGTAATTATGTCGTTTGCAGTGAGGAATGCAAGTCCTCACACTTTGATAAGGACTTGCATTCCTCACTACAAACATCTTATATGATGTCGTTTCAGCCGATATCATAGAAGTTTTAATAGATATTAATTGAAATTTCGCCAACAAAAAGAGCAATAGAAAACCTATTGCTCTTTTTGTTCAAAAACACTCTCTAGTTTTTATCTTTAAGATAGCGGAAGTTATATCAACTGGCCGCGATTGACCCCAATATCGCTGCGGTGACGGGTTTACTGTATCGATGCTTGCATGGGAGATATTGGTGAACCCGCCCTTACAGCAATTACTGTCAATTTAGCCCCTGTGATATTGCTGGTTTATTTGCAAACTGCACGGTTATTTACGTTTCTAACAATCGTGCCTGGTTTGCCATTAATCCGAACCGGGTTCTTAGTGCTGGCTCGAATCAAGAGAGGCTGTTTGGCGAGACATTCTCTGATTGATGCTGCCCAGGCGGTGAGAGCTCCGGTGTATTCTGTACGACCCGCTGGGGCGCTAAACTGATCGGTAATTAGAAAATCCGAGGTGATGCTAGTGTCAGTAGCAACATTGGTAATAATTGGAAAATCAAAGGCTCGCGGCAAGGTTCTGTCCTGGATTATGCCCGGTAGCAACTGGTATTTCATCGAGCCGCCTTTGTAGTCAAAACCTGCTTGAGGGCTGGTTGGAGGGCTTGTTTGAGCCAACCCAGGAACAGGCAGGCTGGCTACCAAAACGGTGCAAAAACTCCAAAATAATTTCGATTTCATCTGATTCATCTCCTCAACTTTATGACGATTAGCACTAATTAGGTAGGCTCTAAAAACAGTAGCTTTTATGAAAAAAGCGCCTCATGACATTGAGCTTTTGAGTTTGAGTTTAACCTACCTATTTTATTACCAAACATCCTCAAAAATGTTAAAACTGGTTTGCCTGACAAACTGTAGAATAGTTTCAGTTGAGTTAGACATTTACACATCTGAAGTTGTTACAGCCTTTGGGAGTCGGTTTTACCAGAATGATTCATTTTTGAGCGATGTCATTGGAACTTTATCAAATTTTGTCTCAGATATCAAGTTTTGCCGATCGGGTATCACGTTTTAACACTGGTTTGCGGCTCGATCGAGGTTTGAGTGTTGCGGGCTATACCAAAGCGAGAAAGATGCTAGAGTGCATCGATGGGCGTTTGAGTATTTTCAGGCGACAATAGACACAGAAGGGGCTTGAAAATAGGTGATTTTAGTGGAAGATAGTAAATTTATCGACGTATCGGACATTATGGGTGTTCCCGTGGCTCCGGCGGGTTACAAATCGGGCTTTGTGGGTATTGTCGGACGCCCGAATGTCGGAAAATCAACGCTGATGAATCAGTTGGTGGGGCAGAAAATTGCTATTACTTCGCCGGTGTCTCAGACGACGCGCAACAGGCTGCGGGGCATCCTGACGACGGATGAAGCACAAATTATTTTTGTCGATACTCCGGGAATTCACAAGCCACATCACCAATTGGGCAAGGTTTTGGTGCAGAATGCCCGCACAGCGATTCAGTCGGTAGATGTGGTGCTGTTTGTGGTGGATGGTTCGGTGGAATCGGGAGGGGGCGATCGATATATTGTCGAAATTCTCAGCAATACCAAAATTCCGGTGATTTTGGGGATGAATAAGTTGGACGAACAACCGGAGGATTCTGTGTTGATCGATCGAACTTACGAGCAAATTGTCAATCCTGAGTGGCCTGTAGTGAAATTTTCCGCTCTCACGGGCGAGGGTGTCGAGCCACTGCAACAATTGTTAATCGAACATTTGGAGGTTGGGCCTTATTATTATCCGCCCGATTTGGTCACAGATCAGCCGGAACGCTTTATTATGGGCGAATTGATTCGGGAACAGATTTTGCTGCTGACGCGGGAAGAAGTGCCACATTCTGTAGCAATTGCGATCGACATCGTTCAAGAAGAAGCAAAAATTACGCGCATTCTGGCGACAATTCACGTCGAACGGGATTCCCAAAAAGGCATTTTAATCGGTAAAAGCGGCAGTATGCTCAAGTCGATCGGCAGTGCGGCCCGGGAACAGATTCAAAAATTAATTGAAGGCAAAGTGTATTTGGAGTTATTTGTCAAGGTGCAGCCGAAGTGGCGGCAGTCTCGCACTCGTTTGGCGGAATTGGGCTATCGCGTGGAAGAGTGAAACTTTATCTGTTGGCAGTTTCCCTCTCTTAATCCTGATGTGCTCAGAAGCAGATTAAAAACCAGATTGACAATCTGGCCATATCCGCAGCCCTAGGCTAAGTTTTTGCAAAGGTCGAGAACACAATAACGATAATTCCAACTATGAACTACCGAAACCACATCACGATCGAAGCAAATAAACGCGGTGGTAAGCCTTGTGTGCGCGGCTTGCGAATTACGGTTTATGAAGTGCTTGAGTACCTGGCTTCCGAGATGACCGAAGCAGAAATTCTCGACGATTTTCCCGATTTGACACGAGAAGATTTAAAAGCCTGCATAGCTTATGCTGCTGACCGCGAGCGTCGATTTATGACCGCGACCTTATCGGCATGAAATTACTTTTTGATGAAAATTTGTCGCCCAAGTTGCCGAATCGTTTGAGCGATATTTTCCCAAATTCGCTTCACGTTCGAGATGTGGGCATGAAAGCAACGATCGACCCAATAGTTTGGGATTATGCAAAAGACAATAATCTGATGATTGTCTCGAAAGACGCGGATATGCACGACCTGAGCTTAGTATTTGGGAATCCACCGAAAGTTATTTGGCTTTGCCTTGGAAACTGTTCGACATTGCAAGTTGAAAATTTGCTACGTCGGGATTTTAACGCCATCAAATTATTTTATGAAGACGAGAATTGATCGCTGCTTGCTTTATCATAATTGTACCGCAACTGCGCTATAATTATAAGTTAGCTTGCCAGCCCCGTCATACTCTAACTCTTACAACTCTGCCTAGTTCCTATAAAGAATCTGAATAATTTCCCTAAGTTTGCCTGCTAGTATATGTCTGATAACATGATTCGTGTCTGTGCCTTTTGTAAAAGACAAAGCCGTTTAACCAAAGAGCATTTGTTTCCTAAGTCATTACTTGACCACAAAAAGGATGAACGCAAACCAGAGCGTAGTAAGAGGTTCTTAGCAAAAATCAATAATTTTGTGGATGGAGAGCCAAGTATTAAAGATGTATGTGCTGTTTGCAATAATGGAGTTCTGTCAAATCTAGATGGTTATTTTAACGAGATTTACAAGAGATATATAGGGCTTGCTGAATAAGTCCACAAATCGAATCTAAGTGCCAAACAGCTTTAAAAATGGGAGATTCGGAGATGGGTGTCCCAAATTTACTCCACAATTTTCCACCGAAATCCAAGGATTTTGAGCCGACAAACGTCATAACCTTGCACTTTTTTGGGTTTAAAAGTCTTGAAACCCCTGGCAGTCATAGCTTCTAGTTTTATTCAGCAAGCCCTATATATGTAACTATGTGGCTTTGGGGCAGTCCAAGAGGTTTACATACGATTTTGACAGGCTCGCTCGCTGGTTACTCAAAATCTCATACAACTCTGCTCGCATCCATGACTCACCCGACAAATCTAGTTTAGAGAAATGCGTAGACTTTATTCTTCATGGTAAACCAAAGCCAAAAGGCTTAAGTATTTTCTTATTACTTGTAACTCCTCACAAAATCAAAGATCCGATGGTATTGCGACCTTCATTACGAGATATTAAAGAGATCAAGCCAGATGTCTTAAGAGCCACACGAGGTGATGTCTATTCACCCAATCCAGGGAAAATAATATTCCGAATTGTACATATCAATTCTTATTTTTTTTTATGTTTAGTGCCAGATCAAGAATCTTACCGAGCAGCCCAATGGTATGGAGATATGAAAGGTATCAAAAAACGTTATCCAGGAATTTATCAATTAAGATCGAACAAGAAAGATGCTAACGAAACAAGTGTAAATGTTAAAGGTGCTGTTGATATCATTAAGATGTTTGAAGACTATAGCCCATCAGCAAACTTGGAGGACATTTTCGATCTAATTGAATGAAAGAGCTGCCCAACACATTCAAGCCAACTGGTTGAGCCAACAATCCCCGTACCTTGATAGTCGGGGAGTGTCAACAACAACTATCAAGGCAACTCAACGGAACTCGGTTTAGCAATGTGAGGCAAGCCCCAGCCCAATTTTTCCCGCAAAATGTGGAAAAACTCAAAAGATTGCACCCGAATAAAGCGGGCTGGGTACTGAGCTCGCTCGACTTGCACCCAATCTTCGGGCAGAACATAACATCCGCCGTTACCATCTACCACCATTACCAGGCGGTTCGGACTCGCCGGCAAAATCTTGACCGGCTCGGTGTTGGAAAACACCAAAGCCCGCGAAGCCATTGAATGCGGGCAAATAGGCAGCAACTGCAACACCGGCACTCCGGGAATAATGACAGGGCCACCGGCTGAAAGCGCGTAAGCTGTCGATCCTGTGGGAGTTGCGATGATAACTCCATCTGCGGCAATGTCAATAGAGGCGTGCTGCCCGATCGCCACTTCAAAATGACACATACAAGTCAGCGGTTCCCGGTGCAGCACCATTTCATTGAGACAAAGGGCTTCCCAGAGGCAGTCGTTTTCTCGAAACAGCCGCACCGCCAGCATTGATCTTTCTTCTATTTCGTATTCTCCGGCGATTACCTTTTCCAAAGCTTGCGGCAGCAAGTTCAGGTAAGTTTCTGTTAAAAAGCCCATGTGACCGGTATTGACAGTCAGCAGCGGCACTCCAATCGGAGCGACTTGGCGAAATGCCGACAGCACAGTACCGTCGCCACCCAAAACCACTGCAAACTCCATGTCGCTGTCAAAACCGGGGGGGACGAGTTGGTCGATCGGGTTGTGGCACAGGGGGCGATCGGGGCTAGAATAGCCCAGAATTCCTCCGGAACCAGAAACCGAGAAGACCTCCCAGCCGCGGGCAGTCAGCTTGTCTTCCAACTCTGCGGCGATGCGACAAGCCACAGGTTTAACATCGTTGTATATAATTCCTGCTTTCGGCACTTTAAAATGTAAAGGGCATTTTTTGTTTACTCCGTTTTTTAGTCTTAAGCTGCTCGTACTCTATTTCCTTGAGCTTCTTCATAATCAGATTAAAGTATTCTTCGAGATAAGACTCCAAAGTAGTAGTTTCTTTGGGGTCGATTCCGAAGACACTGTAAACATCATCCATCGGAGCTTTCAAGGGTTTTCCGGCTGCCAAAACTTCTGAAAAAGCCAATCTGTCAGCTACGTTCCAACTCCACTGAAAGAACTTAGCAAATTGACGAGTAGCCTTCAACAAGGCGTCTGGGGTGCGCGTAATTTTGGCTTGCTTCCCTGATAGCCGTTCGCACAACCGCACGATTTCTTCAGCATCCCAAGCGCGATTTCCCACCACCGGAAAGCTTTTTTTCTCGGTTTCGGGAACGGAAAGGGCCCGGACGGCAAATTTAGCAACGTCCTGAGTGTTCATGTAGGCAAGGGCGGAAGGCTTGTTGGGCAGCCAGACTGCCTGATTGTCCAAAATCGGCATTGCATACAGGCTCAGTAGTCCTTGCAAAAAGCCGCAAGGTCTCAAGATTGTGTAGTCTAGACCGGATTCTGCTAAGAACAATTCGGTACAGCGCTTGATTTCCAACAAGGGGACTTGGGGATATTTCTCCGCGTCTAGAAAGGAAAAGAATATGTAACGCTTGACGCCTGCTGCTGCTGCTGCTTGGATCAGCGATACTTTTCCGTCCCAGTCTACTCTTTTGATGCTGACTGAATCGGCTGCACTGGCTGTTGCTGCATCGATAATAGCACTGACGCCTTCTAGCGCCGGAGGCAGACTGTCTGGCTGGCAAAGGTTCCCCGGTACGAGTTCAGCGCCCCATTCTTTCAAAAATGCAGCTTTTCTGTAACTTCTGACTAAACAGCGCACCTGGTAGCCCTCGTCTAGGGCGCGGCGGGCTATTTGGCGGCCGAGAGTGCCGGTGGCACCTAAAATCAATAAAGTCATCTAGGGATTAATTATGAATCTTAAACTTTCTATAAGATGGTATCAGGTTTTGGTTAAGTTTGTTATAAAAACTTAACAAAAACCTGAAATTTTCTCATTTTAGGCTTGAGATATTCTGCACAAGGCTGACTTTCGGCAGCAAGTAGACTCTAGAAGGCAGAAGTTTGAAGACTTCTGAAGGATTGGTTGAAAAAAACTTATTCTTCGCCGCCTTGCAATTTGAGCAGGAGGAAGCCTCCACCTATACCCACGAAAATTAGGGAAAAGGACAAAAAGGCTGCATTGAAAATTTCAGGATTCATGGTTTTATATGTCTAATTGAGCGATCGCATTAAATAAAGATAATATAATTTGGGGCAACCAGGTACATGAATGCTAAAATTTCAGTGCCGAAATTCCTGTATTTTGTTGGAGAAAACTGCCTTGAGTCTCGATCGGGAATCAAAACTAGCTGTAACTCTGGGAGATCCGGCGGGAATTGGCCCGGAAGTGATTCTCAAGGCATTGGCAGATCCGGCTGCTGGTTTGATGGTAACGGTTATAGGTTCTAGGATAGTTTTGCAGCAAACTTACGATAAGTTGCGATCAAGCAATCCAGCAGCAGAAGCGGCAAATCCCGAAACATTAAATATTATTGATATCGAACCAGACAGCAAGTGGGGCGAAATTGTCCCAGGTGTCGGGAGTGCAGCTAGCGGGGCGGCTAGCTTTGCTTACATGGAAAGTGCGATCGCCCGTACCATCGCCGGCGAATTCTCCGCGATCGTGACAGGCCCGATTTCCAAAACTTGCTGGCAGGAGGCAGGTTACAATTATCCCGGACAAACAGAACTCCTCGCAGAAAGAGCAAAATCGCAGCGATTCGGAATGCTGTTTGCCGCTACATCTCCCCACAGTGGCTGGACGCTCGTAACTTTACTAGCTACCACACATATTTCTCTGCGTCAAGTCCCCGATGCTTTGAGTCCAGAATTACTGAGTGAAAAACTAGAATTACTGATAGACTGTTTGCGGGAAGATTTTGGGCTGGAAAGACCGAAAATTGCGATTTCTGGCTTAAATCCTCACAGTGGCGAAAATGGCAAACTCGGAAATGAAGAGCAAGACTGGATGATACCTTGGTTGGAAACGCAGCGCGATCGCTTTCCTCAAGTGCAGTTAGACGGGCCAGTCCCCCCCGATACCCTGTGGGTAAAACCGGCTAAAGTTTGGTACGGTTTAGCCAAGGAAGCTCACGACGGTTACTTGGCAATGTACCACGACCAGGGGTTGATTCCAGTAAAATTGATGGCTTTCGATAAAGCAGTCAACACTACAATTGGCTTGCCTTTTGTCCGCACCTCTCCGGATCACGGCACAGCTTTTGATATTGTAGGTCAAGGGATTGCGGATGCCTCCAGCATGAAGGCAGCATTGCAGTTAGCGGCTCAGTTGGCTAGTCGCCGAACAGCAGTTAAAATAAGGCGATAGCTTTAGTACGCCTGACGCTTGGAAAAATTGTGTCATTCCTATTGATTTTCGCTGGGGTGAGGCGGCAAGCAAGCTGGTAATTTTCTTCGGTCGATAAAAATCAACTTTTGGTAGCTCAGTATGGCAGAATCTAATGATAATTCAGGCAAAATATATCAGTCAGAAAAAGAGGTTTCTGATGCAACTCTGGCAAGTTCTAAAGCTGGAGAGCAACTTCAGGAATTGCTAACCATACTGACGGAATTTCAGTTATTGAAAAAATCCAAAAAAGAGCAAAGCGAGCTGAAATTACCGCTTTCGGAAAAGTCGGTTCAGCGATTAGAGGATGAGGAAAATCGGCGCAAACAATTGTCTTTCCTAATCGAATCACCGAGTATTGTACCGGAAGTATTAACTAATGATGAAGAGATCCCCTCTCAAAGACGAGAAAACAATAATGAGGAACCCGATTTATCGATAGCCGGAAAGGTATCTAAAAAAAATCGGCCGTCGGAGGAAGAATTAGAACAAGCAGTAGAAGAGTTTAAGCGGTTGCAAGAACTGCTGTTTGAAAGGGATTTACCGGAATTTTACAGTAATGTTTTGAGCGTGGAACAAAGGTTAGAAAATTTTGAGAATTTGATGTCGCAACCCCAAGAGTTGATGACTTTACTGAAACCGTTAATTCCTGAGTTAGTGAGAGATGAATTAGAGGGGTTGAAGTCGGAATTAAACAAGGCGATCGCACTCGCTAGCAGTGATCAAGTTAATCGGCTCGAATTGCAGACAAAAATAGCGGATTTGGAAAATAAAATTGTTAACTTCAACCAGCAGCCACTGCCGAATTCAGAACAGTTAATGCAACGGGTGATGTTGGTGGTGGGCGAGTTGCTCAAGCGTAAGGTAGAAGAGTCTAAGTTAGAGGTAGCTTCGGCGATCGCACCAAAAGTCAATCAAGTAATTCACAATCAAAACGGACTTGAAGAACAGGTAGTAAGAATTGAAGATAGAGTTGCGAATATTCAGCAGCGTTACCAGCAGCAACCTGAAGATTTAATCAAGCAGCTAGTACCAGTAGTTAGCGAATTGCTGAACCGCAAAATTAGTGAATTAAAATCAGAGATTGTAGAAGCTGTTACCCCCTCAGTACAGGTAAGAATAGCTTGGGTAGAAATAGAAGAAAAAGTATTGAGCATCATCGAACGCCGACTGGCTACGCAACAGTCGCCAATTCAGAAGCCGGAAGAGATAATGGCGATGCTAATGCCGGCAATAACTGACTTGCTGAATCAGAAAATAGATGAATCAAAATTACAAGTAGCAGCGACGATTGAACCTTTGATACAATCAGCAATTCTTCAAAGAGAAGTTCAAGGAAAATTGAGCGATGTAGAAAGTAGACTTAATAATCTTCAGCGACAGCAAAAATCTCAGCCGGAAGATATAATGGCAAGGTTAATGCCGTTAATGATTGAGTCGCTGAACCGGAAAATCGAGGAGACAAAGTTAGAGGTGAGAGAGGCGATCGCACCTGGTGTCAACACGGCTATTCAAAACAGCGGTATTGCAGCCCATATATTAAATAATGAAACTAAGATTGTCGAAGTTCAGCAGCAAGTTTTAGCCGAGATAGAAGGGTTGATGGCAAGAATAATGCCAGTGATTGTAGAAATGCTGTCTCGAAACATCGGAGAAGCAAAGCTAGAGATAGAATCTGCGATCGCCCCGGCTGTTGATGCCATCATTCAGAATAAAAGGATCGATCAAAGACTCGCGAAGATCGAACAACAGATTGTGGCGATCGAACACCGGATTTATGAATCGACAGACTTGTTTACCGATTTACTGAAACCTTTAATTGACGAGCTGATGGTTAGCCATCACGCCCAACTACAAAAGTCGGTCATCGAATCTATTTTACCATTGTTAGATGAAGTTGTAAGTTATAATTACAGACTCAACGATAAAGTAGGGGAACTCGATCGCAAAATTACTGATGCGGAATGGGGAGGCAATCGGGAAGAATTACTCGCCCGAATTAAAATCATGTTTCCCGAAATGATGCTCCAAACCATTAATGAGTCGAGACAATCATTTGTCGAAACCATAAGTCCGATAATTGATGAAATAATTAATACGAAAACCAGAGAAAACAGACAATCGATGGGAGTAGCCATATCGCCGGCTCTGACTGTGGGAATCAGCCACAGAATGAGTGAATCTCCCGATGAAATTGCAATGGCGATCGCGCCGGAAATGGCCGCTGCTATCAAACAGCAAATTCATCTCAAGCGAGAAGCAATGTCGGATGCACTTTATCCGATCATCGGCAGCACGATTTTAAAATACATCGCCGAGATGATGGGGGAGATTAATGAAAAACTCGAATCAGCTTTAAGTCCAGAGGGAATTAGTCGCAAAATTAAAGCAAAATTGCAGGGCATTTCTGAAGCAGAATTGCTGATGAAAGAAACAACACCACTGAGTGTTAAAGCTGTTTTTTTAATTCAAACACAATCGGGATTAGTAATTTCAGCAGTGCAGAAGTCTGAACGCGAACAGCTAGAATCAGATATGGTAGCGGGGATGCTGACTGCTATTCGGGCTTTTGTCAACGATTGCATATCTCAGTCGGGAAATATTGCAGAGATTGATGCTATAGAATACGGCACATCTACCATAGTATTGGAAGTTGCGGGTTCGTGTTATCTGGCAGTAGTGATGCAAGGAGAAACCCGCCAGTGGTTTAAGTACAAAATGCGATCGATATTCAAAAAGATTGTTCAAGAATACGGGGATCAAATCCAGTCATTTAACGGCGATCCAGCCACTGTGCCGGCAGAAGTAAACTCGAACTTGCAAAAATTAATCGATACAGAGGTAAAAGTTAAATCTCCTAAACGGTCAATTTTACCAATTATCTGTTTGGCAGCGTTAGGTTTAATTGGCGTACCTTGGGGAATTCATCAATACCGCAGCGGAGTTGAAGCGAGCTTAGAAGCAGATACGAATTTAGCTTTACAATCCGCTCCTGAGTTATCGGTTTATCGCCTCGCGGCAAATGTTAAAGATAAAATATTGGAGATTTCTGGACGAGTGCCGAATCAAAAGCTGCGATCGAAAGCGGAAAAAATAGCTCAGCAAGCGGCTCCCAAATCAAGAATTGAAAATAAAATTATAGCCGTTGAAGTGCCTCCCGATCCGGTTTTAGTCGAAGCTGATGTCAAGCGGACGGCAGCTCTTTTGAATAAAGTAGAAAGCATTGATATCTCGGCTCGCTATGCAGAGGGAAAAGTTGCAGTTGCAGGCAGCGTAAGCAAAGTGCCAGATGCTCAGAAAATAACTCAAGCTTTTGAGAAAATTCCGGGGGTGAAGTCGGTAACAAATACAGTGATAATAGGAACTCCACTGCCACCAAAGATAATAATGCCAGTTCGCGTGTATTTCGATGCAGGTTCGGCAAGTTTGCAGGCGAAAGACGTAGCAGAAAAGCTTAGTAAAATCAAGGAATATATGGAGAAAAATAGCACGAAGAATTTAAGGATAGTGGGCTACAGCGATTTTAAAAGCACTCCGGTAGAAAATCAAAAGTTGGCACTGGAAAGGGCGACAAATGTGAAAGGTATTTTGGTTAGACAAGGGATAAATGGCAACAGAATACAAGTTGCTTCTACTAAGGGTCGTCCTGAAGGTGTGGAGGCAAATCAACCACTGTGGCTCAGCAGATTGGTAGTATTTGAGGTGATAAATTAAAATTGCGAATTGTTGACAGTTGACTGTTGACAGTTGACTGTTGACGGCGTTGAGTGATGACAACTGACAACTGACTCTTAAATTAATCGAACTCGGCCGGAGGTAAAGGCTTGTATTCGATCGCCCGCCAAGCATACTAACAAGCGACCGCTTCCGTCAATGCCGGCGGCTTCTCCGCAGATGGTTTCCGACGGAAGTTCGATCGCCACCGGGCAGCCAATCAACGCATCGCGGCGGCGCAATTCGGGCAAAAGTAGCGCTAAACCGGACTTGGAGGCTGGCTTGTCGGTAGTAGAAAACATATCGGCTAGTTCGAGTAAATAGTGCCGCAGTCGATCGACCAAACACAGTTCATCTGGTACTGTACTAGCAATAGAATGCAAGCTTACCGCATTGCCGATCGCCATTTCATCCAATCCCGCAGCCGCAAAATCTACGCAGCGGTTGAGTCCAATTCCCACAACGGCGCGAGTTTTGCCAGAAACATTGCCGTTGGTGGCTTCGCAGAGAATTCCGGCTAATTTGTGGCGATCGATCCAGACATCGTTTGGCCATTTCAGGCGCAGCATATCGCGACAGTCGGGAACCAAATCTTCGATCGCGAAAATCACAGCTAAACCCGCTGCTAAACTGAGTCCCGGCAACAGAGTGGGGCTGAGGTTTTCGAGTACAAAACTAACAGTCAAGACACCGCTTGGGGCGTGCCAGGTGCGCCCGTGTTGGCCGCGCCCGCTGGTTTGCCGCTTGGTAAATACTGCATCTCCGTGGTGGAGTTGGGCCGCGCGGGCGATCGCCCAACTGTTGGTACTGGGGCAGGTATCCAAGGAGTGTAGCCACTGAGGGAGGTTTGGGCGATCGGGTTGTGGGGTTGCGGGCACGGGAGTTAAGGGCAATTCAGACAAGGTTTGATTTGTAGTATTTGATATCTAAAAGCTGATTATCGCATTTTCCAGAAGTGCCACCTCGCGCGACGGCGAGAATTCAGAGAAATTGGAGTGTAGTACAGTTTCAGCATCAGATTTACCTTACGCCAAAACATCAGTTTAGCCGCCAAATCTCTTGATTTATAAGGATTTTGGGGGATACAGAGGGTTGTTGGAGCGATCTACACCCCTTTAAAAAACCCAATTTAAAAAAAAGTTGTATTACCCCCTTGACAGTCTTGTAATACGTAATGTAGTATAAATGTATGGCGAAGGGGAAAGAGCTTCAAAGCCTTACCCCACGAGCAACATGAACCTTGAAAACTGAATAGGAAGTTAATCGTGTCACATAATTGTGGACATTGGCGGTGTAGACTCCGGCAACAATAGCCCGAGCGGCTTGTAGTACGCGGAATCAACCGCCACCCGTCCAAACTTCAGTAATTCAAGGACAAAATATTGTTCATTTTCGCGGGGGTATAGCTCAACCGGTCAGAGCAGTCGCCTGTCGAGCGAAAGGTTGCGAGTTCAAGTCTCGTTACTCCCGTCAAAGTCCCGTAGGCAAAAGTCAAGCCGTCTCCCCCTCAAGGAGAAGATTGCGAGTGCAAACCTCGTCGGGACTCCCAGGTTAGGTGGCTGAGTGGCTCAAAGCGTCGGTCTGCAAAACCGATTTTCGCGGGTTCAAATCCCGCCCTAACCTCTGTTCCCAATCAGAAATTAAAAAATAGAAATTAAAAGATTCAACTAACAGTTTTTTAATTAATTTTTTTAACTTTGAAAAGGAACGAAGCGAAAGTGACATTGCAGCGTAGCTTAATCGTAAAGCGCCAAGTTCATACATTGGTCAATGCGGGTGCAAATCCCGCCGCTGCCATTGGTGACAAGTTAAGAAGAGCGATAGAAAGTCAAGAGGGACTTTCTTAACAAGCTCAAACGTGTGAAACTC
>NZ_JAUBQW010000286.1:0-1944 GCF_036701485.1 Microcoleus sp. Pol11C3
TCCTTATTTTTTTACCTTACCATTCTCTCAAACCTTTGTCCTGTTTAGACTAGAGGTGCCTTGTCACCCGCTAAGGTAGATTACAAATTCTTGCACGACAGAGTGCAGCAATCGGCCTATTCTTTGATTCCCGAAACCGAGAAAAAATCAACTCACTTTCAAATCGGTCAATTGCTGCTGCAAAATACCACAGCAGAAGAACGCAAAAACAATATTTTTGCCCTGGTTAATCAATTGAATTTTGGTATAGAGACAACCACAGAGGCATTACCGCTACTAGCCACCCAGTCAGACAAAAACCTGTTAGCAGAACTTAACTTGATTGCAGGTCAAAAAGCTAAAGCATCCGCAGCTTTTGAAGTGGCGGTTAATTATTTTAATATCAGTTTGGGACTGCTGGCTGCCGATTGTTGGCAGAGTGATTATGACTTGACGCTGCCTATCTATGTAGAAACCGTAGAAGCTGAATATTTAAACGGTAATTTTGAACAGGCGGAACAGCTTTTAGAAGTTGTGCTGCAAGAGGCTAAAACGCTTTTAGATCGGGTGAAAGTTTACGAAATTAAAATTCAGTCTTATATTTCTCAATACAGGATGTCAGAAGCCATAGAGACAGGACTGCAAGTGCTGGAAAAATTGGGAGTATCGCCGTCAGAAATGTCGGAAGAACCCGGAATTTTGATTCAGGCAATTTCAATAAAGCTGGCAAAAGAAAATAAAGAAGTTGAGGATTTAGCCAACCTTTCCGAAATGACAAATCCTTATCACTTTGCCGCAATTCGGATTCTTTTAACAGTTACTTCTGCTGCTTATATTACGAACCCCGCCTTACTGCCTAAGCTTTTATTTGTAATGGTGGATCTCTGCCTAACTTATGGCAATCCTCCTTTAGCTGCTGGCGTGTACGTCAATTATGGCGCCTTTTTGACTGTTCGTGGAGACATTAATTCAGGATATAGATTTGGTCAGCTATCTTTAAAATTGCTGGAGAAATTTAATTCAAAACAGATTAAAGTGCTTGTTTTACATTATTTTAACTCATTTATTCGACATTGGAAAGACCATGTTAGAGAAACCATAGAGTCTTTGCAAAACGCTGTTATTAGTGGGCTGGAAACGGGAAATTTAGAGTATGCCTGCTATACAATTCTAAGTGATAATTACCATAGTTTTTATGCCGGAATTGAAATTGAATATCTCGCAAGTAGAAGCCAAGATTACACATTATTAATTTGTAAATTGAAGCAACATTTTGCGATTGAATTTATAAAGATGTATCATCAGTTGATGTTAAATCTGATTGGTGAATCAGACTATACGACTCTATTGATTGGGAAAGACTATAATGAAGTAGAGAATCTTCAATCTGCACAAAAAAACAATAACTATTTTACTCTTTTTTATATTAATGCTGCTAAAACATTTCTATCTTATTTATTTAAAGCACCCGAAACAGCCCTTGAAAATGCTCGACAAGCAGATAAGTATAAAGCACCTGTTAGCGGGATGATCATGATAGGTCAACTCAACTTTTACTACTCCCTCAGCCTCCTTGCTCAATATCCCCACGTCAGCGAAACCGAACAGAGAGAATATCTCGAACAAGTAGCCACAAATCAACAAACAATGAGACATTGGGCCAACAATTGCCCCGCCAACTACCAACACAAATACGAGTTAGTAGAAGCAGAAAAAGCGCGAATTTTAGGAGACTACCCCGCAGCCATCACCCTCTACGATGCGGCCATTACCGGGGCTAGAGAACAACAATACACCCAAGAAGAAGCCCTCGCCAACGAACTCACCGGCGAATTTCACCTCACTCGCGGCCAAGAAAACATGGCCCGCTTCTTCCTCCTAGAAGCATACTAAGCTGTTGCACATTTAAACTGTGATACAAGCATTGCCCTTATTTTTGATTTTGCGACCCCATTTAATTATTAA